>NZ_JAQGFU010000005.1:0-94786 GCF_030078455.1 Klebsiella sp. Ech2A
CTCAATGCCCATCCCCTTGCAGCGGGCCCGCTCGTTCGCGCCGATACGGCGGTTCTCTTCGCTGTCGCCCTTGACGTGGTGGCGGGCCAGCAGGCGGCCCTGCATATCGCCATCCAGCGCCCGGATCACCGCGGCGGAAACCACGCCTTCCGGGGCGCCGCCGATACCGTACAGGACGTCAACTTCGCTATCCGGCATGCAGGTCAGAATAGAGGCCGCCACGTCACCGTCTGGGATGGCGAAGACGCGTACGCCCAGCTGCTGCAGCTCGGCAATCACCGCATCATGGCGCGGCTTGGCGAGCACGGTCACCGTCAGCTCGCTGAGCGGCTTATTCAGCGCGCTCGCCACGTTACGCAGGTTCTCCGCCAGCGGCAGATTGAGGTCAATCGCCCCTTTCGCCCCCGGACCGACAATCAGCTTTTCCATGTACATATCCGGCGCATTCAGGAAGCAGCCCTTATCGCCCACCGCCATGACGGCCAGCGCGTTCGCCTGGCCCATCGCCGTCATCCGCGTGCCCTCGATCGGGTCGACGGCGATATCTACCGCGTCGCCGCGGCCGGTGCCGACCTTCTCGCCGATATAGAGCATCGGCGCTTCATCGATTTCACCTTCGCCGATGACGATAGTGCCGTCGATATCAATCAGGTTGAGCATAATGCGCATGGCGTTAACCGCGGCGCCGTCGGCGATGTTTTTATCGCCGCGGCCCAGCCACTTGTAGCCCGCCAGCGCGGCGGCTTCGGTAACACGCGAAAATTCGATGGCCAGTTCTCGTTTCATAATTCACTCGTTCTGAAGGAAAATTGCGCGCGGCGCCGCCTGCTCCTGCGGGAGCAGAGGCGTCAGGCGTTGGAATAGCGTTCGGTTTCCGGCATCCAGCGCTCGATAAGCGCCTGGGCCTGCTGCGGGTAGCGTTGGTGAATATGGCGGGCAATGCGCTGAACGTCGGGGATCATTGCCTTATCGCGGAGTAAATCCGCGACCTTAAATTCGGCGGTGCCGGTCTGGCGGGTGCCGAGCAGCTCGCCCGGGCCGCGGATCTCAAGGTCCTTTTGCGCGATGACGAAACCGTCGTTGCTATCGCGCAGGACCTGCAGGCGCAGCTGGGCGGTTTTCGACAGCGGCGACTTATAGAGCAGCACGCAGTGGGAGGCCACCGCGCCGCGACCGACGCGGCCTCTGAGCTGGTGCAGCTGCGCCAGCCCGAGACGTTCCGGGTTTTCGATAATCATCAGGCTGGCGTTAGGCACGTCCACCCCGACCTCGATAACCGTGGTGGCGATAAGCAGATGCAGCTCGCCCTGCTTAAAGGCCTGCATGACCGCCTGCTTGTCTGCCGGCTTCATCCGGCCGTGCACCAGGCCGATATTGAGCTCCGGCAGCGCCAGCTTCAGCTCTTCCCAGGTGGCTTCCGCCGCCTGGGCTTCCAGCAGGTCCGACTCTTCAATCAGCGTGCAGACCCAGTAGGCCTGACGCCCTTCCTGAGTACAGGCGTTGCGCACGCGGTCGATAATATCGCTGCGGCGGGTGTCCGGGATGGCCACCGTGGTGACCGGCGTACGGCCCGGCGGCAGCTCGTCAATCGTCGAGGTGTCGAGGTCGGCGTAGGCGGTCATCGCCAGGGTGCGCGGAATGGGGGTAGCGGTCATGATCAGCTGGTGCGGATGGAAGCCCAGCTGCTGGCCCTTTTCCCACAGCGCGAGGCGCTGATGCACCCCGAAGCGGTGCTGTTCATCGATGATCACCAGCGCCAGGCCGCTAAACTGGACCTGCTCCTGAAAAATAGCGTGGGTGCCGACAATCATCTGCACCTGACCGCTGGCGATGGCATCCTGCTGCGCCTGACGCGCCTTGCCTTTTTGTTTGCCGGCCAGCCAGCCGACCTCAACGCCCAGCGGCGCAAACCAGCTGCGGAAGTTGGCGGCGTGCTGCTCCGCCAGCAGCTCCGTCGGCGCCATCAGCGCCACCTGCCTGCCGTGGGCGATGGCCCGCAGCGCCGCGAAGGCGGCAACCAGCGTTTTGCCGGAGCCGACGTCGCCCTGCACCAGGCGCATCATCGGCACATCGAGCGCCATATCCCGCTCGATCTCGGCGGTCACCCGCTCCTGGGCGCCGGTCGGTTTAAAGGGCAGGGAAGCCAGCAGCTTGTTTTTTAGGCCATCGTTGGCGCTGAGCGGCAGGGCGTGGAAGCGCTGGGCGCCGGCGCGAACCGCCAGCATGCTCAGGTTATGCGCCAGCAGCTCTTCCAGAATTAAGCGCTGCTGGGCCGGGTGCTTACCGGTTTCCAGCTCGCTGAGCTGGAGCGACGGCGGCGGGCGATGCAGGGTGCGCAGCGCCTCCGGGAGACTCATCATTCCCTGCGCCAGCTCGGGCGGCAGCAGCTCGGCGATAGCGCAGGTCTCAAGGAGCTCCAGCGCCTGGTCGGTGAGCTTACGCAGCGTGGCCTGTTTGATACCTTCGGTGGTGGGGTAGACCGGAGTCAGGGTCTCCTGCAGGTCGGGCGCGCTCATATCGCCCTGCACGCGGTATTCCGGGTGGATCATCTCCGCGCCGTATTTGCCGCGCTTCGCTTCGCCGTAGGCCAGCACCCGGCGGCCGGCGGCAAGGCTGTTTTTCATCGCGGCGTTAAAGTTGAAGAAGCGCATGGTGAGAATACCCGAGCCATCGCTTATCTGGCAGGTCATCATCCGGCGGCCGCCGAAGGTGATGTTGCTGTTGAGCACTTCGCCTTCAACGGTGGCGTAGACCCCCGGCAGCAGGTCACCGATTTGATAGAGCTGGGTACGGTCTTCGTAGCGTAGCGGCAGATGCAGCAGAAGATCCTGCACGGTGTGCAGGCCGATTTTCGCCAGCTTGCTGCTCTGCGCTGCGCCAACGCCGGTTAACGTGTTGAGCGGGACAGCATCCAGCAGACGGCTTTGCATCGGTTTACCTCGCTGCCTGCATTGTGGCCCACCACGCGGCGTCGGCTTCGACTTCGCCCTGGCCGTTGACGTGGGGATAGGGCAGGCCTTTTTGTTTTGCCACTCTTGCCAGCACCGGATAGCCGCCTTCAAACAGCAGGCGCTGCTGCTCTTCTTCCGGCAGCATGCTGTTTTCGCGTTTATACATGCCCGCGTTTTGCCGCTGGCGCTGCGCTTCATAGAGGATCAGGGCGGAGGCGACGGAGACGTTGAGCGACTGCACCATGCCCGTCATCGGAATCACGATCTCCTGGTCCGCCAGCGCTAAGGCTTCCGCGGTGATGCCGGTTTTTTCCTGGCCCATCAGGATACAGGTGGGCCGGGTGTAGTCGATTTCACGAAAGTCGACGGCTTTGTCAGAAAGATGGGTGGCGAGGATCTGCATGCCCTGGCCCTTTAGGTGACCGACGGCGTCGCCAATGGTAGGGTGCGTTTTGACCTGTACCCAGCTGTTGCTGCCCGCGGCGGCGGAGACCATGGTGTACATGCGGCTGCTGGGCCAGACAGCGTGCACTTCGTGCACGCCAACGGCGTCTGCGGTACGAACAACCGCAGAGACGTTATGAGGTTTGTGGACCTGCTCCATGCAGACCGTCAGGTCAGGCTGACGCCTGGCGAGCATCTCACAAATACGCGCATAACGCTGTGAATTCATTACACTTAATCCTTCAAATTGCCTCGGCGTGCGCCGCTGGCTACCCGGCTTACAGCCTCGCCCTTCGGGACCAGCGCAAGCGCTGTGCGAAACGCTGGCGCGTTTCGCGACCTGGCCCGAATGATTTTGTGTATAAGGCTAGTTTCGGTTACGGGTGACTTTTATCACGTCCGGCATCACGCGAATCTTGCGCATGATATTCGCCAGATGTACGCGATCCCGCGCGGTCAGGCGAATAAAGGCGCTGTATACGCGGCCATCCTTCTCTTCCGTATTCAGGCTTTGAATATTGGAAGCGGCGGTATTGATCGCGGCCGTGAGGTTCGCCAGCGCGCCCTGGTGGTTAAACATATCCACCTTAATTTCGGTGATAAATTCCTGGGCGGTCTCTTTATCCCACTCGACGGCCATAAACTTCTCCGGCTCTTTCTGGTAGCCGCGAATGTTACGACAGGACTCGTGGTGAATGACCAGCCCTTTGCCGGGGCTGACGTGCGCGATAATCGGGTCACCGGGAATCGGACGACAGCACTTGGCGAAGGTAATCAGCACGCCGTCGGCGCCTTTAATCGGCAGATGTCCGTGGCCTGATGGCGTTGAGCTTTGCGCCGGCGCGGAGACGGTCTCTCCCTGCTGCAGGTTTCTGGCAACCACCACGCTCATCGCGTTGCCGAGGCCGATTTCTGCCAGCAGATCGTCCAGCGTCGCCAGCTTCATGCGCTCAAGCTCGCGCTGAACGTTCTCTGGCGGGATTTCTGCCAGCTTGCGGCTGCCGCCGAGGGCGTGGTTGAGCAGCCGGCGGCCGAGGCTGACGGAGTCATCGCGCTTGAGGTTTTTCAACAGCTGGCGGATCTTCGCGCGCGCTTTCGAGCTGACGACAAAGTTCAGCCAGGCGGCATTCGGACGCGCGCCCGGGGCGGTAATGATCTCTACCGTCTGGCCGCTGGAGAGCGGCTGCGACAGCGGATAGGGCTGGCGATCGACGCGCGCGCCAACGCAGGCGTGGCCGATATCCGTATGCACCGCGTAGGCAAAGTCCACCGGCGTGGCGCCGGCAGGAAGTTCGACAATGCGTCCTTCCGGGGTGAAAACGTAAATCTCATCGGGGAACAGATCGGATTTGACGCTCTCGATAAATTCAAACGAGCTGCCTGCGCTCTGCTGCAGTTCCAGCAGGCTCTGCATCCAGCGCTGGGCGCGGATCTGCGCGGTGGTGCTGCTCTCGCCGCCGTGCTCTTTATAGGCCCAGTGCGCCGCAACCCCCATTTCCGCCATCTGGTCCATGTCTTCGGTACGGATCTGTACCTCAACCGGGACGCCGTGCGGGCCGATCATCGAGGTGTGCAAAGATTGATAGCCGTTCGCTTTCGGAATGGCGATGTAATCTTTCATCCGCCCTGGACGCGGCTTGTAGAGGCTGTGCATCTGGCCAAGCACGCGGTAGCAGGTGTCGGCATCGTGGACAATCACGCGGAAGGCGTAGATATCCATGATCGAGTGAAAACGCTGCTCTTTGAGCACCATTTTGCAGTAGATGGAGTACAAATGCTTCTCGCGACCGCTGACGCGACAGGGGATCCCCGCTTCCTGTAAGCGTCCTTCGATTTCGGAGAGGATCTTTTGGATCATCTCTTTACGATTGCCGCGCGCCGCTTTAACGACTTCTTTAATGACGCGATACCGATTGGGATACAGCGCTTCAAAGCCCAGCTCTTCGAGCTCGGTTTTAATGTGGTGAATACCTAAACGGTGGGCCAGCGGGCTGTAGATTTCCAGCGTTTCGCGGGCAATGCGGCGGCGTTTATCCGGGCGTAGCGAGCCCAGGGTGCGCATGTTGTGGGTGCGGTCGGCAAGCTTGATGAGGATGACGCGGATATCCTGCACCATCGCCATAATCATCTTGCGAAAGTTTTCGGCCTGCGCCTCTTTCTTATCGCGGAACTTGAGCTTATCAAGTTTTGATACCCCCTCTACCAGCTCGGCAACGCTTTTACCAAAGAGTTGCTCCATGTCCTGGTAGGTGGCGGGGGTATCTTCAATCACGTCATGCAACAGGGCGGCCATCAGCGTTTCGTGGTCGAGCTTCATCTCGGCCAGAATACAGGCTACCGCTACCGGGTGCGTGATATAGGGTTCACCGCTTGAACGTGTCTGACCCTCGTGAGCGTCACGTGCAACGAGATACGCCTGCCGAAGACGCTTGATTTGCTCTTCCGGCAGGTAGTTTTGAATCAGCTGATTCAGGCTTTCAAACAGATACAAGGGCAACCCGCTGCGTTATTAACGACGACCTTCAGCAATAGCGGTCACTGCCTGTAATTCAGCGGCTTCCTGCTCTTGCTGTTCTTGACGATCGCGCACGTCGAGGATCTGGTTGTTGATCAGACCTTCTTCGATTTCGCGCAGTGCGATAACGGTAGTTTTATCGTTTTCTTCCGCTACCAGCGGATCTTTCCCGCCAACCTGCATCTGACGAGCGCGACGCGCGGCGACCAGTACCAGGTCAAAACGGTTACCAATTTTCTCTACAGCGTCCTGAACAGTTACGCGTGCCATACTTAAAATGCTCCACAGATGAAGAAATGACTGGGCATGATACTGAATGTGGGTTCAGTCTGCCAACAGTTTGGTGATTAAAGCGCCATGTCGCTGCTTTTGGCGGCTCATGCGCAGACGTTCGGCGCGGATGATGTTTTTCAGATCGCCCAGGGCGGTATCAAAATCATCATTCACAATAAGGTAATCATATTCCGCGTAATGGCTCATTTCTGCAACAGCCTGCGCCATACGTTTTGCGATCACCTCTTCGCTGTCCTGGCCGCGGCCACGCAGGCGACGGTCAAGCTCATCTTTGGACGGCGGCAGAACAAAAATGCTGCGCGCGCCCGGCATTTTATGACGGATTTGCTGAGCGCCCTGCCAGTCGATATCGAGGAAGACATCAACGCCGGTTGCCAGTACCTGCTCGATCGCTTCGCGCGAGGTGCCGTAATAGTTGCCAAAAACTTCCGCATGCTCAAGAAATGCGTCTTTACCAATCATCGTTCTGAAATCGTCGTGATTAACAAAGAAATAGTGTTCACCGTGCACCTCACCAGGACGCGGCGCGCGCGTGGTATGCGAAACAGAGACCTGAGAGTCGTACAGCGGTTGGGTTTTTAATAAAGCCTGAATCAGGCTGGATTTACCCGCGCCACTTGGGGCGGAAACAATATAAAGCGTGCCTTGAGCCATGAGAGTCTTTTGTATGTGATGGTCGAAAGAGAAACTACATACGAGCCTATTATACACGCCGCCGCGCTGTGACGTAGTCCCTGTCACACTTTTTCCCTCTGTTTCTTTCATTTTGCCTGCTGTTTCCCTGATTTCTCTGTGAGTTGCCGCAATCAACGACAAACCCTGGAAGCCGGCTCGCAGCGCGGAAAAGCCCTTATCGCCGGTGATGCCCCGGCGGCGGCAGAATGCCGGTGGGCAAAAAGGAGGGCAGCACAGTGCGAAAATGGCTTTGGGCGATAGGCATATGGATAACGGCGGGATACGGCCAGTCGGCCTGCCCCGCGTGGACGCAGGCGCAGGCTGAACAGGAGGTCAGCCGCCTGAATCAGCAGGTTGCCGGGTGGAAAAACGACTACTGGCAGCGCGGCAGCAGCGAAGTCGCTGATGACGTCTACGATCGGCTTTTCGCCCGGTTAGTCGAGTGGCGGCGCTGTTTTGCCATCAAAGCGCCGGTCATCGATGATTTACCGCCGCCCCGGGGCGAGGTGCGGCACCCGGTTGCCCACACCGGCGTGCGTAAGCTGGCGGAAAAAGCCGACGTGGCGCGCTGGATGCGGGGCAAAACCGATCTGTGGGTGCAGCCAAAGGTGGATGGCGTTGCGGTGACGCTGGTTTACCGCCGCGGGCGGCTGGTACAGGCCATCAGCCGGGGAGATGGCCGGGCTGGAGAAGACTGGACGGCAAAAGTGCGGCAGATTCCCGGTGTGCCGAGGGTGACGAAGGGCGCGCTGGCCAATAGCGTGCTGCAGGGAGAACTTTTTCTCCGCCGCGCCGGACATATCCAGAAGCGGATGGGGGGAGTAAACGCCCGGGCGACGGTCGCTGGCGCCATGATGCGGCGGGATATATCGACATCGTTAGCGGATCTGGGCGTCTTTATCTGGGCATGGCCGGATGGGCCCGAGGAGATGCGTCAACGGCAGGCTCTGCTACAGCAGGCCGGCTTCAGCGCGAGCAGCGGCTTTTCTCAACCGGTGGCGGACGTGGAGCAGGTTGCGCGCTGGCGTGAACGTTGGTTAACGTCAGCGCTACCTTTTGCTACCGATGGCGTTGTCGTACGCCTTGGGAAGGAGCCTGCCGGGCGCTTCTGGTCGCCGGGGCAGGGGGATTGGGTCGCGGCGTGGAAGTATCCTCCGGCCGTCCGCATCATGGAGGTGCGAGACCTTCGCTTTTACGTCGGGCGTAGCGGGAAAATTGCGGTGGTGGCAGAGCTCGACCCGCAGCAGCTGGACGATAAACAGGTTAAACGCGTGAGCGTAGGGTCGGTGGCCCGCTGGCAAAGCCTGGATATTGCGATTGGCGATCAGCTGCAAATCAGCCTGGCGGGGCAGGGGATCCCGCGGATAGATAGCGTAGTGTGGCGAACGGCCCAGCGCCGCAAGCCTCAACCGCCTCCGGCGCGTTTTAACGCGCTGACCTGCTATTTTTTCTCCCCCGAGTGCGGCGGACAGTTTCTTGCAAGGCTGGTCTGGCTGTCGTCAAAGCCCGTACTGGACCTCGGCAGCGTCGGTGAGTCCGCGTGGCGCGCCGTCCATCGCTCTCTGCGTATGGAGCATCTTTTTTCGTGGCTGGCGTTTACCCCTCAGCAGCTGCAGTCAGTCCCGGGGATCTCTGCGCTACGCGGTCAGCGGCTCTGGCACCAGTTTAACCTTGCCCGCCAGCAGCCCTTTCTGCGCTGGGTGCAGGCTCTGGGAGTGCCGGTGCCGCAGGCGGCGATGGCGGGCCTGGCCGGAGAGGGCTGGTCGCAGCTGCTGGCGCGCAGCGAAGAGCAGTGGCGGCGCCTGCCGGGAGTGGGGGATGAAAAAGCGCGTCAGCTGGTGGCCTTTCTGCGGCATCCGGACGTTGCCGCGCTGGCGCAGTGGCTCAGCGGGCAGGGCATCTCCGGGTTTTAGCCCGATCAGTGCGCGCTATGGTTGTAGTGGAAGACCGGCAGACCCAGCTTCCAGCGCAGGGCCAGCATGCGGGCGGTAAAGCCAAACAGCAGGGTGGCGATGACCACCACGTCGTGGCTGCTGACATAGTGCTGCAGGGCGATATACAGAATGGCGGCGGCAAAAGAGATCCCGGCGTACAGCTCTTTCTGGAACACCAGCGGGATGCGCTTACAGAACATATCCCGCAGCACGCCGCCGAAGACGCCGGTGATGACCGCCGCGATAGAGGCGATAACCGGGCCTTCTCCCATATCGAGGGCAATCTGCGCGCCGATAATTGAAAACACCACCAGGCCGAGGGCGTCGAGGACCAAAAACAGCCGACGCAGGTGGGGCATAACCGGGGCGGCAATCGTGGTGAGTACCGCGGCGACGGCAACAATGATGACGTATTCCGGGTTCTTGACCCAGCCCAGAGGGTAGTGGCCGAGCAGAATATCCCGCACCGACCCGCCGCCCAGGGCGGTGGCGGTCGCAATAATGATAACGCCAAAGGTATCCATACGACGGCGTCCGGCCGCCAGAGCGCCGGTCATCGCTTCCGCGGTAATACCAATTAAATACAGAATATGAAGCAGCATAGATCCCCCACGATGAGAGCGGGCAGGTTAGCGATTTGTGCGCAGGATCACGACTGAGATTTTCTAAGGTGAACGAGCTACACCTTGAAAAAATAATGTCTGATTTTCACAGTTACCTTTATTTGTGGGGTTTAATGGATTTTTATTTTAGTTTTAAGATTAGAAAAACTAATGAATAAGGTCCGACCGGCGCTGGTCAGGAAAATACGCGCTAAATACGTAATATTTAACTCGCGACCGTTATCATTTTATTTTCCTCTTTCAGGGCCTAAGAATATGACCGGAGTAACCGGCGAGAAAAACTACCTGCTGCGCCTGGCGGCCGTCGTTCTGACCGGGGTCCTTGCCGGCCTGTCGGGAATGGTTCTGGCGATGATTTTGCACGCTATTCAGCACCTTGCTTTTGGATATAGCCTCGATCGTCTTGTCGGCACGGAGTCGTTTTTGCAGGGCGTAACGGATGCCTCCTGGCCCCGACGCTTCACGGCCATCGTCGTAGGCGGCGCGATCGCCGGGTTTGGCTGGTGGCTGCTGGGCCGCTACGGTCAGAAGCGGGTATCGATTTCCGCCGCCGTCGCCACGCCCGCGGTGCCGATGCCGGCGGGCACGACAACCCTGCATGCCCTGCTGCAGATCGTCACCGTGGCGCTGGGCTCCCCGCTCGGTCGGGAGGTTGCGCCGCGAGAGATGGGGGCGCTGGGGGCCGGTATAGTGGCGCGCAGAATGGGCCTGCATGAAGATGAAACCCGCACGCTGATTGCCTGCGGCGCCGGTGCCGGGCTGGCGGCGGTATATAACGTGCCGCTGGCCGGCGCCCTGTTCAGCCTTGAAGTGATGCTGCTGTCGTTTAGCTGGGAGAAAACGCTGGCGGCCGTGGTGACGTCGGCCGTTGCTGCCTGGACGGCAGCGCTCGGGCTGGGGGATGAGTCCCAGTACCACTTTATCTCCGGGGCGCTCCCGCACGCGTTTATGTGGTGGGCGATAATCGTCAGCCCGCTGCTTGGCGCGGCGGCGTGGCTGTTTCGTCAGGCAACCAGCGCCGCGCGTGCGCGGGTCAGGACAAACTGGCAGATGCCGCTATTTTGCCTGCTGGCGTTTACCCTTCTTGCCGGGCTGAGCCTCTATTTTCCGCAGCTACCCGGCAATGGCAAAGGCCCGATGCAGCTTGCGATCGGCGACGGGCTGGGATTGCATAGCGCGCTGGTGCTTCTGGTCCTGAAAGCGATCGTGATTCTGGCGGTGCTGCGCGGCGGTGCGGAAGGAGGACTGTTGACTCCTGGCCTGGCGGTGGGAGGCCTGGTGAGCCTGCTGCTGAGTATGTTTTGGCAGCTGCTGGTGCCCGGCGGCGACGCCGGCAGCTTTGCGCTGGTTGGGGCCGCGGCTTTTCTGGCGGCGTCAATGCAAATGCCGCTGACGGCGGTTGCGCTGGTAATGGAGTTTACCCATATGGATCATAGCTATCTGGCCCCCACGCTGCTGTGCGCTGCGGGCGCTTTTATCACCTGTCGGATACTGAACGGAAAGTACAGGTTCTGAACTGAAGGGATAAAAAAGGCTGGTAAAACCAGCCTTTAATCGAGGTGCCTGTCATCGAGGGGCCTGCGGTTACTCGATGTTCTGAATTTGCTCGCGCATCTGCTCAATCAGCACTTTCAGCTCGATGGCAGAATTGGTGACTTCCGCATTGATCGATTTTGACGCCAGGGTGTTCGACTCGCGGTTGAACTCCTGCATCATAAAGTCGAGGCGGCGGCCAACGGCTTCTTTTTTCTTCAGAATGTTGTAGGTCTCTTTGACATGCGCTTCCAGACGGTCCAGCTCTTCGGCAACGTCGATACGCTGCGCCATCAGCACCAGCTCTTGCTCGAGACGGTTGTTTTCCAGCTGCACTTCCGCGTCTTCCAGCTTAGATACCAGGCGCTCGCGCTGCCACTGCAGGATTTCCGGCATATGGCTGCGAACTTTGCTGACTTCGGTATTGACGCCTTCCAGGCGCTGTTCGATAAGCGTCTTCAGCGCCTGGCCTTCGGTTTCGCGAGCGACGATAAAGTCGTCCAGCGCGCCGTTCAGCGCGGTGAGAATATCGGAGGCAATGGCGTCGAGATCCTGCTCCTGAGCGGCCATGACTCCGGGCCAGCGCAGGATATCAACCGGGTTGATTTCCCCTTCATCGCTCT
The DNA here is from genome assembly GCF_030078455.1 of Klebsiella sp. Ech2A. NCBI lineage: Bacteria > Pseudomonadati > Pseudomonadota > Gammaproteobacteria > Enterobacterales > Enterobacteriaceae > Klebsiella > Klebsiella sp. Ech2A. The sequence continues at coordinate 11,593 of NZ_JAQGFU010000005.1, forward strand.
GCATTTTTACCCAGTTGGCGGCGTTGACCAGCTGCTTTGCCAGGTTTTCGTTCAGAATCAGCTCACCCTGAGCGCTGGGGTCCTGTTCAAAACGCAGGGTACATTCGATTTTGCCGCGGGTCAGACGCGCACGAATACGCTCACGCACCACGGGCTCCAGACTACGGAACTGCTCCGGCAGACGGAAATAGGTTTCCAGGTAGCGCTGGTTTACCGAGCGCAGTTCCCACGCGGCGCTGCCCCATTCGCCCTTAATTTCACGGCGGGCATAGGCGGTCATACTGCGGATCATAGACGTTCCTGTTTTTAAAGGAGAGTGGGGGGGATTATAGCTTTCAGGGCCTTATCAGGATAGGAATAAGCAAGCATTATCCGTATAATGCGCAGCCATATTCGTTTCAAGCCGGAGAGAACATCATGCGTCCAGCAGGCCGTAGCGCTAATCAGGTGCGTCCCGTAACCCTGACCCGTAACTATACCATACACGCTGAAGGCTCCGTGCTGGTCGAATTTGGTGACACCAAAGTGCTGTGCACCGCGTCAATTGATGAAGGCGTACCGCGCTTTCTGAAAGGCCAGGGCCAGGGGTGGATCACCGCGGAATACGGCATGCTGCCGCGCGCGACGCACACCCGTAACGCGCGTGAAGCCGCCAAAGGTAAGCAGGGCGGTCGCACCATGGAAATCCAGCGCCTTATCGCCCGCGCGCTGCGCGCTGCGGTAGACCTGAAGGCGCTCGGCGAGTTCACCATTACCCTCGATTGCGATGTGCTGCAGGCCGACGGCGGCACCCGTACCGCATCCATCACCGGCGCCTGCGTGGCGCTGGCTGACGCGCTGAACAAGCTGGTCGCCGCCGGCAAGCTGAAAACTAACCCGATGAAAGGCATGGTTGCCGCCGTTTCCGTCGGCATCGTTAACGGCGAAGCGCTTTGCGATCTGGAGTACGTGGAAGATTCCGCAGCGGAAACCGATATGAACGTGGTGATGACCGAAGACGGTCGCATCATCGAGGTGCAGGGCACGGCGGAAGGCGAGCCGTTTACCCATGAAGAGCTCCTGACTCTGCTGGCGTTGGCCCGAGGGGGGATCGAATCTATTGTCGCGACGCAGAAGGCGGCGTTGGAAAACTAGTTTTTAAGGCGACTGAGAAGTCGCCTTTTTTTTGTCCGTAGATCCATAGAATGCACGATGAGGAGCGAATCCATGAAACCATATCAGCGCCAGTTTATTGAGTTTGCGCTTAACAAGCAGGTTCTTAAGTTTGGCGAGTTTACGCTGAAATCCGGGCGCAAGAGCCCCTATTTCTTCAACGCCGGCCTGTTTAACACCGGGCGCGATCTGGCACTGTTGGGCCGTTTCTATGCGGAAGCGCTGGTCGACTCCGGAATCGATTTTGACCTGCTGTTTGGCCCGGCCTACAAAGGCATTCCTATCGCCACCACCACCGCGGTTGCGCTGGCTGAACACCACGACCTGGATTTACCCTACTGCTTTAACCGTAAAGAAGCCAAAACGCACGGCGAAGGCGGCAATCTGGTTGGCAGCGCCCTGCAGGGTCGCGTCATGCTGGTCGACGATGTGATAACCGCAGGCACCGCGATTCGCGAATCGATGGAGATTATCCAGGCCAACGGGGCTGAGCTCGCCGGCGTGCTGATTTCTCTGGACCGTCAGGAACGCGGTCGCGGCGAAATTTCCGCAATTCAGGAAGTTGAGCGCGATTACGGCTGCAAGGTGATCTCTATCGTCACCCTCAAGGACCTGATTAGCTATCTGGAAGAGAAGCCGGAGATGGCAGAGCATCTGGCGTCGGTACGCGCCTATCGCGAAGCGTTTGGCGTATAGATAACAAAGCCCGGGGCGTTATGCCTCCGGGCTTCGGATTACCGTAGCTGCGCGGCGACCAGCGGCCAGCGGGCGTCAAAATCGTCCGTCGGACGATATTTAAACTCGCTGCGCACAAAGCGCGACAGCATGCCTTCGCAGAACGCCAGCAGCTGGCTGGCCAGCAAAGATTCGTCGGTGACGAAGCCTTCACCTTCGCGCATTTTCTTCTCGCGCATGACCTGGCGTAGCTGAACCTCAATGCGTTCAAATAGCTGGTTGATCCGGTCCTGCAGGCGGTCCTGTTCAAACATCAGCGCGTGGCCGGTCAGAATTCGCGTCAGCCCAGGATTACGCTCACCAAACCCAAGAATCAACAGCACGATCAGGCGCAGGCGCGCGGATGTGTCTTTCTCATCTTTTAAAATCAAATTGATGCGCGTAATCAGACTGTCTTCGATAAACTCGATCAGGCTATCGAACATGCGGGTTTTGCTGGGAAAATGACGGTACAGCGCCGCTTCGGACACGCCGACGGACGCCGCCAGTTTCGCCGTAGTAATACGTTGACTACCATCGCTGGATTCAAGCATTAGCGCCAGAGATTGAAGTATTTCCTCGCGACGATTCCTTTTCGCAGTTTGTTTTTCTGCCATGTTTTAAAATACCCCTGAAAATAAGCACTTGTCAGGCAGACATCCACAAAGCGGCCGCAAACGGTCATTTGCGGCGATGTTATTGCATTATTGCGCTTTGGAATGCGGGTTTTGTGTGGACGGGCCTATGCGCGCCCTGAGTGACCAAAGCCACCTTCGCCACGTTCGGTGGCGTCAAAATCTTCCACCAGGTTAAATTCCGCCTGTACGACGGGTACAAATACCATTTGAGCGATGCGCTCGCCGGGTTCAATAGTAAAGCTCTGCTGGCCGCGGTTCCAGACGGAAACCATCAGTTGCCCCTGATAGTCGGAATCGATAAGGCCGACCAGGTTGCCCAGCACGATGCCGTGCTTATGGCCCAGCCCGGAGCGCGGCAGGATGACCGCCGCCAGCGACGGATCGGCGATATGAATAGCCAGGCCGGTTGGCAGCAGGGTGGTTGCGCCCGGCGCAAGCTCTACAGCGGCGTCGAGACAGGCCCGCAGGTCAAGTCCGGCAGAACCGGAGGTGGCGTAGGTTGGCAGCGGAAACTCCTTGCCAACGCGCGGGTCCAGAAGCTTAACGTCGATTTTTTTCATCATAACGGGTCACGATCTCGTCGAGTAATAATTGGCCCAGGAGTTCCTTGCGCTCGTGTGGCAAGCGCTTATCTCCATCCTGCCAGAAAAGGTGTAATGCGTTGCTGTCGCTGTTAAATCCCTGATTTGGCTTAGATACATCATTGGCGCAGATCAGATCGAGATTTTTGCGGTCGCGTTTTTGCCTCGCGTATTCTTCCACATTATTCGTTTCGGCGGCAAACCCAACGACGTAAGGTCGGCTATCCGTTAGCGCAGCGACCCCGGCAACGATATCCGGGTTTTTGACCATTTTTATTGTTAATTCATCATCTTGCTTTTTGATTTTTTTCTCAGCAACGGTGATGGCGCGGTAGTCGGCAACGGCCGCGCAGCCAATAAAAATATGCTGCTGCCGAACGCCGCCGTCGACCGCGGCCTGCATTTCCAACGCGGTCGTGACGTCAATCCGCTGCACGAAAGGCGGCGTCGGTAGCGAAACCGGGCCGCTGACTAATGTGACGTTGGCGCCGCGGTTTGCCGCAGCGGCAGCGATAGCGAAGCCCATCTTACCGGAGCTTTGATTGCTGATATAGCGTACCGGATCCAGCGGCTCGCGGGTGGGGCCCGCGGTAATCATGATGTTGAGATGTTGCAAATCTTTGACAGGCGAAAAATGCGCGGCCGCCATATCGACGAGGGTCAGCGGATCCAGCATCCGGCCCGGGCCGATATCGCCGCAGGCCTGGCTTCCGCTGTCCGGGCCCCAGACCAGCAGGCCGCGTGAGGAGATGACCTCAAGATTATGCTGCGTCGCGGCGGCGCGATACATCTGCTGGTTCATGGCGGGCACCACGGCGACCGGAGACGGCGTGGCGAGGCAGATAGTGGAGACCAGGTCGTTCGCCATGCCGGCAGCGACGCGGGCGATCAGATCGGCGGTTGCGGGGGCGAGGATAACCAGGTCGGCCCATTTTCCCAGCTCAATGTGGCCCATCGCGGCTTCTGCTGCCGGGTCGAGCAGGCTATCGGAAACCGGATAACCTGACACCGCCTGCAGGCTGAGTGGCGTAATGAAGGCCTTCGCGGCTTCCGTCATGGCGACCCGTACGTCGGCGCCGCGCTCGCGCAGGCGGCGTACCAGTTCAGGCGTTTTGTAGGCAGCGATGCCGCCGCTGACGCCGAGAACGATCTTTTTACCAGCCAGACTCATCATGATTTTTTCCTGTTGGAGTACACCAGAATTCGCGCATCTTACCACAATCCCGTCGGCGTCGTGCGCCTGCCTGGAATTGACTTTGCGAGCCGCTACGCACGGGTAAAAGCCGGCCGTCGGCAGCGGCGAAGGGCTATGTCAGGATGTGGGGCGTACTGGAAAAGAGAGGCTGCGATGGATTTACTGGAACCCCTGCTGCCAAGGGAAAAAATGCTGCTCTACGGTATTGAAGCGCTGTCGGACGTTGAGCTGCTGGCGCTGTTTTTACGTACCGGCACCCGCGAGCAGGACGTGATGACCTTTTCGCACGACCTGCTCGCGCGCTTTGGCTCGCTGTACGGCCTGCTATCGGCGGACAAGGCGCAGTTTGACAAGATCGACGGCATAGGCCTCGCGAAGTTCGCTCAGCTAAAAGGCGTCGCCGAGCTGGCGCGGCGCTATTTTAGCCGACGGATAGTTGAAGAGCCCTCTCTGGTAACGCCGCTGATGACGCGGGAATTTTTGCAAAGCCAGCTGATGGACGAGGAGCGGGAGATCTTTATGGTGATCTTTTTAGATAATCAGAATCGGGTATTGAAACATAGCCGCCTTTTTTCTGGTACTCTTAGCCACGTTGAGGTGCATCCGCGAGAAATTGTACGCGAAGCCATCAAAGTGAACGCCGCTGCGGTGATCCTGGCACATAATCATCCATCCGGTAGCCCCGAGCCGAGTAAGGCCGACAGGTTGATTACCGAAAGAGTGATAAAGTGTTGTGGTTTCATGGATATACGCGTGCTCGATCACCTTGTTATCGGCCGCGGTGCGTACGTATCTTTTGCCGAGCGCGGCTGGATTTAGCCCCGATCACGCGATCCTGCGGGATCTTTGTCTGTTCGGGACTTGAGCACATCGCCGAGTCAGCGTATACTACGCCACCTTTGAGAATCTCGGGTTTGGCATTTGGGCCTGGCAATCGATGGTTCACTTAGACACCCACTCTTCAGGTTGCATCAAGGCGGCATGAAGAATGACGTGTAGAACTGCGATGACCGGGCTGTAAAGCCTGACGAGGCGCCAATACCCCATACGAAGCTCGAGCTAATTTGATTTTTGGAGAATAGACATGTCCCGAGTCTGCCAAGTTACTGGCAAGCGTCCGGTGACCGGTAACAACCGTTCCCACGCACTGAACGCGACCAAACGCCGTTTCCTGCCGAACCTGCACTCTCACCGTTTCTGGGTTGAGAGCGAAAAGCGTTTTGTCACCCTGCGCGTATCTGCTAAAGGTATGCGTGTTATTGATAAGAAAGGCATCGATACAGTTCTGTCCGAACTGCGTGCCCGTGGCGAAAAGTACTAAGTACTAAGAGGAAATAAATCATGGCTAAAGGTATTCGTGAGAAAATCAAGCTGGTTTCTTCTGCTGGTACTGGTCACTTCTATACCACCACGAAGAACAAGCGTACTAAGCCGGAAAAACTGGAACTGAAAAAGTTCGATCCAGTTGTCCGTCAGCACGTTTTATACAAAGAAGCTAAAATCAAATAATTTTAGATTCGATGTAAAAAAAACCCCGCTCTGGCGGGGTTTTTTGTTTTCTGGCCATCCCCATAATAAAGACATCTGCAATACAGCCGGAGACGCTATGCCTGAACTACCTGAGGTGGAAACCAGCCGACGCGGGATTGAACCGCATCTGGTTGGCGCTACTATTCTGCACGCCGCTATCCGCAATGGACGCCTGCGCTGGCCGGTTTCTGAAGAGATCTACCGTCTGAGCGACGTGCCGGTGCTCAGCGTGCGTCGACGCGCTAAATATCTGCTGCTGGAGCTGCCGGGCGGCTGGATTATCATTCACCTCGGCATGTCAGGTAGCCTGCGCATTCTGAGCGAAGAGCTGCCCGCAGAGAAGCATGACCATGTCGACCTGGTGATGAGCAACGGCAAGGTGCTGCGCTATACCGACCCTCGACGCTTTGGCGCCTGGCTCTGGACCAAAGAGCTGGAAGGGCATTCTGCACTGGCGCATCTCGGGCCAGAGCCGCTGAGCGACGATTTCAACGCCGCCTACCTGCAGCTGAGGTGCGCGAAAAAGAAAACCGCCATTAAGCCCTGGCTAATGGATAACAAGCTGGTGGTGGGGGTCGGAAATATCTACGCCAGCGAATCGCTGTTTTCCGCCGGGATCCATCCGGATCGGCTGGCATCGTCGCTATCGCATGAAGAGTGCGAGCGGCTGGTGAAGGTGATTAAAGCCGTACTGCTACGCTCGATTGAACAGGGCGGCACCACGCTGAAGGATTTCCTGCAAAGCGACGGTAAGCCGGGCTATTTTGCCCAGGAGCTGCAGGTATACGGACGCAAAGGCGAGCCCTGTCGTACCTGCGGTACGCCGATTATCGCCAGCAAGCACGCCCAGCGGGCGACGTTTTATTGTCGCCAGTGTCAGAAGTAGGGCATCGCCCCGAAAGCGCAAAGATTAGAGCTTTTTCAGCAGCGCCTGGTGCACGTTAGCCGGCAGGAAATGGGATACGTCGCCCTGATGGCGCGCGACCTCCTTGACCAGCGATGAGGAGATAAACGACCACTCTTTGCACGGCATCAGGAAGACGCTTTCGAGGGTCGGCATCAGATGGCGGTTCATATGCGCCAGCTGCATCTCGTATTCGAAATCCGCCACCGCCCGCAGGCCGCGAATCAAAATGTTGGCCTGCTGCGCGCGGGCGAAATTGGCCATCAAATCACTAAAGCCAATGACCTCAACGTTGACCAGGTGCGCGGTTGACTGCTGCGCCAGCACAATGCGTTCGTCGAGGCTGAACATCGGCTTTTTGCTCGGGCTGGCGGCAATCGCCAGCAGCACTTTGTCAAACATGCTGGCCGCGCGGGTGACGATATCGATATGACCGTTGGTGATAGGGTCGAAGGTACCCGGATAAATCGCTTTTGTGCTCATAATTACACTCTCTCCGAGTAGCCGCGGCTCAGCGCCCACAGCTCGGTGTATTTATTAAACGTATACTGCGCGTTGACCACGGCGAGCAGCCAGCCCTGTTTACCATCCAGCACGCCGCCGCGCAGCAGCAGCGTTTTCACAAATGCCCCCAGCGTATGGCCGAAGATACTCAGCAGCGAGGTTTTTTTCCCCTTCTGGTGACGCTCCTGCGCCCAGGCGGTGGCGTAGGCCAGCTGCTTTTGCTGAAAGCCGGAGAAGTCGCGGCAGGTCAGATGCAGCAGGTCGCCGGTCAGTTCGATAATCTGTGCGCCTTTGGCGTCGAGGGATTCGTGTACCAGATTATTGTTATAGCGATAACCAAGGCGCGGGTACAGGCGCATCACGCGATCGGGATACCAGCCGCTGTGGCGCATAAAGCGGCCAAGGAAATAGTTGCGCCGGGCAATGCTGTAGATCGCGCCCTCTTTTGGCGCCGCCAGCGCCTGGCGCAGGGAATCCGCCAGCTCCGGGGTGACGCGCTCGTCGGTATCAATCATCAGCACATAGTCGCCGGTGGCATAATCCTGGGCGCGCTGGCGCTGAACGCCGTAACCCTGCCAGTCGGTGTTGATGTAGACCTGAGCGCCCAGGCTGCGGGCCAGCTCGACGGTGCCGTCGCTGCTGCCGGAATCCAGCAGCACTATCTCATCGGCCCAGCCTACCGACGCCAGACAGTCCGGCAGCAGATCCGCCGCGTTTTTGGCGATCATCACGACGGACAGTCGGATCGACATTAGTGGCTCCGCTGCGGCAGGTAGGGTTGCAGTAACTGTAGCAGACGGGAGAGCGCGCCCTGGTTTTGATGCAGGACTTCTACCGCGTGACGGCCGTACCACAGGCGGTAATCTTCGTCGGTCAGCAGGTTAGAAACCTGGGTGACCAGTGAATTGAGGTCGGTCACGGTGATCAGACCATCATCCTGCTGCAGCTTGGCGCAAATATCTTTGAAGTTGAAGGTGTGCGGGCCCATCAGGACCGGGATGGCGTGCGCCGCCGGCTCCAGCGGGTTATGACCGCCGCGCTCGACCAGGCTGCCGCCGACAAAGGCAAGATCGGCAATGCCGTACAGCAGCATCAGCTCGCCCATGGTATCGCCAATCACCACCTGGGTGCTATTGGACGGGATTTCGCCGGTGCTGCGCAGGGTAAAGCTCATACCCGCTTTCTGCACCATCTCCCGCGCGTCGCTGAAGCGTTCAGGGTGGCGAGGGACGAGGATCAGCAGCAGGTCAGGGAAGGTTTCCAGCAGCTTTTTATGCGCCTGCAGAACGATTTGCTCTTCGCCGTCGTGGGTGCTGGTGGCGATCCACACCTGGCGGTGCGGCGCCCACTGGCGGCGCAGGGTGATGGCGCGTGCGGCCAGCTCCGGCGTAACGGAAATATCAAACTTCAGGCTGCCGGTGACCGCCAGCTGGTTGCGCTTCAGCCCGAGGGCGATAAAGCGGCTGGCGTCTTCTTCATTCTGCGCGGCGATAAGCGTAATCCGGCTCAGCAGGCGGCGCATAAACTTGCCCAGTTTGGCATAGCCCTTCGCCGAGCGCTCGGAGAGGCGGGCGTTAGCGATAACCAGCGGAATTTTACGCTTGTGCAAAGCGGCGACCATATTCGGCCACAGCTCGGTTTCCATCACGATAACCAGCTTCGGCTGAACGGTGTTGAGGAAGCGGTTCATCGCGCAGGGGAGGTCGTAAGGCAGGTAGACGTGGTGAACGTCTTTGCCGAATGCGGACATCGCGCGCTCGGAGCCGGTCGGCGTCATGGTGGTGACGGTGATCGGCAGATAAGGATAACGGTGGCGCAGGGCGCGTACCAGCGGGATGGCAGCAAGCGTCTCACCCACGGAAACGGAATGCAGCAGAATCCCATCCGGCGCTACCTTGTTCTGACAAAAGCCATAACGTTCAGCCCAGCGTTTGCGGTAGGCGGGTGCCTTACGGCTGCGCAGCAGCAGTCGCAGCCAGACCAGCGGCTGAATAAGATAGAGTAGGGTGGTATAAAGCAATTCCAAGCGATTTATCCGTTTTATGTTTTAGCGGGCAAATTCTAAGCATTTAGCCCATGTAAAGCTATCCCTTTGGCGGAAACAAAGGGATTCAGCGTCAGGCCGCGTTGCGATAGCGCTTAATACGCAGGTAGCGCCGTCCAAGGCGCCAGCGTAAGCGGAACGTTCTGGCATTTTTCCAGATCAGGTGCCAGATGCCGCGGTCGAAGAACTCTTTAATGATAATATGCTTTTTTGATTCATCTTTCATGCTATCGAAGGTATGAATGATTCCCAGTCCCTCTTTCGCAATCTGCCAGCGGCAGGCGGAAATATGGCGCACCTTATCCGGATAGCGTTGGTTAATGGCGTCGAGCATCTCCAGAATCTTCATGTAGTGGCGGGCAGAGCGCATCAGCGTGTCGTCGTTATCCGGCTTGTGCGATACCGATTCTGAATGGATATAGTAATCGTAAAACTGCTCGCTGGTGTACTGCACGCGCTCGGCCGCCAGCAGCGCCTCGGTGGTCCAGGGAATATCCTGATGGCGCAGGCCCGGCTCAAAGTGAAAACGATGCTGCATGATAAATTCGCGGCGATAGATGTTCAGCCAGGTCACGTGCAGGAACTTACGCGAATCCAGCGCCTGCTTTAGCCACACGTGGCCCGGCAGCACGCCGGTAGACGGCAGCCGATCCGGAGGAAGGATCGGATGGATATCATTTTTGCTCTCGTAGACGTAGCGGCCGTTGCAGGTGGCGATATCGAGATTGCCCTGCTCCGCCATCGCCAGCAGCGTGCGGTACATGCCGGGATAGAGCTTATCGTCGATATCCGGGAAGGCGAGGTATTTACCGCTGGCAACCGCCAGCCCGGTGTTGCGCGCGACCGAGACGCCCTGGTTTTCCTGCTCCAGCACCCTCACGTTTTGTAGCCGCGCTTTCCACGCATCGATAACCGCGAGGCTGCCGTCCGTCGAGCCGTCGTTCACCAGGATCAGTTCATAGCTTTCCAGCTGCTGTTGCTCAAGGCATTCAAAGAACTGGGCAAGGAATTTTTCGCCGTTGTAGACGGCGGCCACGATGCTCAGTAAAGGCGTTTGACTCATAAATCGTTCGATCCTGGTTAAATAACGGCGTCAGGCGCGGCGCAGCTGGCGGTACTGCTGACAAATCGTATCGACGCTGAACTTTTCCAGCGCGGATTGTTCGATGACAGGCGGGTTATGGTAAATGCTTTGCATCGTCTGAGCCAGCGCCGGGCCGTTGAGATCGGCGAGGCCGCGGGCTAATTCGCCGGTAAGGATCTCCGTCACGCCTCCCGGACAGCGGGTGCTGGCAACCGGCGTGTTCAGCAGCAGCGCTTCGACGATAACGTTGCCAAAGCCTTCGCTATCCGAGCTGAGCACCAGCATCCTGGCGTGTTTAATCCACGGCAGCGGGTTTTTATGGAAGCCTTTAAACAGCACGCGATCGCCGACCTGCAGCCGCTCTGCCAGCTGGCGCAGGCGCTGTTCCTGCTCCGGCTTGCCCTGTCCCAGCAGCACCAGCGGCGCCTGGATACCGCTTTGGGCATAGGCCTCAATCAGCCGATCGTGGCGCTTGCCGGGGTGAAAACGCCCGACGTGGATAATATAGTCCCCGGCAGGCTGCTCGCCCGGTAGCTCCGCGCCGGCCCGCAGGGCGGCGATATCGAACGGATTATAAATCGTTTTCAGCTGCGCCGGGCGAATGGCGAACTGGCTGACCAGATCCTCGCCGACCGCATCGGAGACGGCCACCACGTTGCGTCCCTGATAGACGCGCCTGATTTTCTGCTGCTTCATCCAGCGATCGAAGCCGGTACGGTGGCCAAGATACGAGGTAGAGAAGACGCCGTGCAGGCAGAACCAGACGTTACGCTGCGCGAGCGCGCGGCTGCGGGCGACGATGCGGTCGGTTTTATGCAGATTGGAGAGCACCAGATCGAAGCTGCCCTGCTGTTCAGATTCGGCGATGGCCGCATCAAGCTGGCCCGCGCGGCGCGACAGCTCGGTCAGCTTGCGCCACGGCTTTCGACAGCGGTCGCTAATCACCCGGTAATCCAGCCCTTCCGGCAGGGGGTAGTCGCAAACGTCGCGCAGTGAAAACAGCGAGACGCGCTCTCCCTGGCGCAAAAAATGTTCCGCCAGCGTGAGCACCACTTTTTCCGCTCCGCCGCCGGGCAGGCCGTCGATGACAAACAGTATGCGCATAGCTATTTTACCAGGTCCTGATAGAAAGAGAGCAGCTGCCCTGAGAGCCGCTCGCTGGTGCAGGTCATAATGCGTTCGCGCGCCCGGATGCCTTCCGCTGAACCTAAGGCGCGGGCGGGGAGCGCGGCCACCGCCTGCTGCAGCGCCGAAATATCCAGCGCGTCGCAAACGAAACCGTTGCTGCCCTGAATAATAAACTCCGATCCGCCGCAGCCGGTGGTGGTAATCACCGGCAGACCGCAGGCCATCGCTTCAAGGATAACGTTCGGGAACGGATCGTACAGCGTGGGCAGCAGCAGCCCGTCGGCCATCTGGTAGAAGGGTAGAGTTTCTGACTGCATGCCGAAGAAGCGTACCCGCTCCCCGCAGTTCAGCGTTTTAGCCAGCGCCTGATAGCGGCTCTGGTCTTTATCCTTGCCCACCACCAGCAGATAGCGATCGGTGGGGGCGATGGCGCGGATCGCCGCCTCCAGCCCCTTGCGTTCAAAGCCGGAGCCCACGTAGATCAGGCAGGTTGCCTGGCGCGGTAGGTTCCATTGGTCACGCAGCGCGGTAAAGGCCTCTTCCGTCGGTGGCAGGAAGCGCTGGTTATCAATCGCGTTGTAGATAACGCGGATCTTCTCCGCCGGCAGGCCGAAGTCTGCAATAATTTCCTGTTTAATCATCTCCGCGTTGCAGATGACCCCGCGCAGGTGCGGGTCGTGATACATCTCGCGTTCGGCCCGCATGACGTAGCGGTGGTAGCGATCGGCAAACAGCAGGCGGCTTTTCCAGCCGGGCAGGATGCGCGAGCGCTGCTCCAGCCAGCGGCGATGGACGCCGTCGCCGGCGCGATACAGATCGCAGCCCGGGATGCGCTCATGGCTCTGAACCAGGTCGAAGTTTTCGGCCTGCCACAGCCGGCGCGCGGCGTCGGCAAAGCCGCGTTCTCGGCTGATGCGTCCCCATTTTCGCGGGTTGCAGATGCGGATATTCCACTCGGGCTTCACCGGCCCCTGCCATTCGCGCGTAATGACGTTCAGCTCAAGATTACTGCTATCGAGGGCCTCCAGCGCGCGGGAAACGAAACGCTCCGCGCCGCCGTCGGGGCGATATTTCTGCCGCACCAGGGCGAGCCTGAATTTGCTCATGCCAGCACCTTTTTGGCCGCCGCAATAACCGCGTCGGCGGGAATTAAATCGAGATAGCGCTCTTCCGTACCGGTATCAATGTCGTCAGGGTCGGGCAGAGGGCCAAAGTCTCCGGCCCAGATGACTTCGCCCTTCGCCTGCCACGGGCTCCAGAAGGTCAGCTTTGACGGGCCGAACAGCGCCACCAGCGGCGTGCCGAGGGCGGCAGCCATATGCATGGGTACGGAATCAACGCCGACAAATAAGCGAGCGTGGCCGATGACGGCCGCCAGCTGGCGCAGGGTCAGCTGGCCGGCAAGAGAGTGCAGGCGGGCGTCCGGGCAGCCGGCGATAATGGTCTCTACCATGCGCTTCTCTTTCGCGTCGGGCCCCGAGGTTAGCACCACGGCATGCCCCGCCGCCGACAGCGCGTTAATCAGCGCGCTCATCCGCTCTTCCCGCCAGCATTTAAAGAACCAGCGGGAGGTGGGTTGAATGACGATATAGTTACCTTCGAACCCCGCCGGCAGCAGCGCGCGGCTGCTCTCCCAGTCCTGTTCGCTGTAGCCCATGCGCGCCGGAGCGTCGTTAACGGTCAGCCCGAGGGGGGCCAGAATGGAGAGGTTCTGCTCCACCGTATGCAGGCTTTGATGCTCCCGGGTGGAGGCCAGGGCGGTATGGCAGAAGCGCCAGGCCGGATGGCGGCGTTTCGGGAAATCAAAGCCGATGCGCGTGGCGGCGCCGGTTAAGCGGGTAATAATGGCGCTTGGCCACTGATCGGCAAGGTTGAGCACCATGTCGTAGCGCTGCTGGCGAAGCGTGCGGATCAGCCGCAGCTCCATTTTGAGCTGATGGCCGGTTCCCTGCTTTTTCCAGCGGCGGTCAATCGCGTAAATCTGGTTAACATCCGCGTTCGCCGCGAGCATATCCCGGGTCTCTTCATAAAGCAGCACATCAACGCTGGCCGCGGGATACTGCCGTTTGAGGGCGTGAACGAGCGGCGTGATCAGCAGCATATCGCCGTGATGGCGGAGCTTGATGACCAGGATGCGCGCCGGGTTCACGGCACCGGGAGAGCGGGTTTCAGGCGTCATTCTCTGTTCTTCATTCAGTATCAGGGTTCCGATTCTAGGGGATCAGATAGATTGAGAGAAGCGTTGTCTTGCTCTACCATGACCCGATACGTATGGTCTGAGGACGTTTTCGTGCACAATCCCGCATTTCTCATCACGATTGATACCGAGGGTGATAACCTCTGGCAAAAACATGACAGCATCACCACTGAGAATGCGCGTTATTTACCGCGTTTTCAGCAGCTTTGCGAAAAGTATGGTTTTAAACCGGTCTATTTAACCAACTACGAGATGGCGATAGATCCATTCTATATTGAATTCGCTAAAGATGTGATTGCCCGCGGCACCGGCGAAATCGGCATGCACCTGCATGCCTGGAACAGTCCGCCGACCGACCCGCTGACCGCCGATGACTGGCGATATAAGCCCTATCTTATCGAATACGGCGATGCGGCGATGCGTGAAAAAGTCGCTTACATGACGCGTCTGCTGGAAGAGACCTTCCAGACCAAGATGGTCAGCCATCGCGCCGGGCGCTGGGCGTTTGATGAGCGCTATGCGCGCCTGCTGGTGGAGCATGGCTATCAGGTCGACTGCTCGGTGACGCCCCGGGTTAACTGGAAAACGGCGAAAGGCGCTCCGCAGGGCGATGGCGGCACTGATTATCGCCGCTTCCCGCAGCACGCCTACTTCCTCGACGAGAACGATATCAGCCGGGAAGGGCGCTCTTCGCTGCTGGAGGTGCCGATGAGCATCCAGTACAAACACAGCGCCCTGATGAACGGCATTAAGCAGGGCTATGACCGTCTGCGCGGCAAGGTGCGCTCGCCGTCGGTTCACTGGCTGCGGCCGATGGGCGGTAACGTTGAGACGATGAAAAAGGTCGTCGAACAGACGTTGACTCAGGGTAATGACTACGTTGAATATATGCTCCACTCTTCTGAGTACATGCCCGGCGGCAGCCCGACGTTTAAAAACGAGCAGGATATCGAGCGTTTGTATACGGACCTCGAAAGCTTCTTCAGCTGGCTGGCGCCGCAGGTCAAAGGGATGACCCTGGCGGAGTACTATCAACACAAACAGGCATCGCGCTAAAAAGCCATAAGCAGGGATCGTATGGGTATTTTTAAACAGCTGACGCGGAAGAAAAACGCTTTCTTTCGCGAAATTAAATTTAATTTAATTAACTACCGTTACAGAAATAAGCGCGAGCGTCAGCCGTTTAATCCTGCGCAGATTCAGCGCGTTTTATTTTTACGCCTGGACGACAAGGTCGGCGATATGGTGGTGACCACCGGCTGCGCAAAGCTGCTGTCCGAGCATGGCTATCAGGTTTCCGTGCTTACCGGGCCGATATGCCGGCAAATGCTGGCCGGCGCAGACTTCCTGGAGCGGGTTTATTTATATCAACCCCGGATGGCGCTGGATGAATTACGCGCGGCAGGGTTTGACGTCGTGGTTGATTTTGATGACGTGAAAACCTACGAGCGTTTTAAATTACTCGCGGATTTAGGCGCCCGCTGCAATATCGGTTTTAATAAAGACGAATATAAGCTTTACGATCAGTCAATTGCCTTTTTCGACAGCCAGCGCCATATTTCTGCCCGCTATAAAGAGGTGGCCAGGCTATTTGGCATCGTCAACGAGCATTACCACTATCATCTCCCCGGCGATGCCGCCGAGCGGCAGAGAGTGAAGCATTTACTGGCGCAGGAAAAGGGCCGCGAAATTTGTATCGCCATAAACCCCTTCACCGCCTCAGTCGATAAGGACTTTTGCCGCCGCCAGGTCGCGGATCTGATTGAGCGGCTGCACGCCCTGCCTTACAAAGTGAGCGTGGTGATGGTTGGGCATGGCGAAAAAATTCGCCAGCTAAACCTGGATACGGCGCTGTATCTCCCTGATAGCAATATCAATTCAGCGGTAGAGGTGATTCGCTGCTGCGATCTTGTTATCACCGCGGATACCGCGATCGTCCATATCGCCAGGGCGTTCGATAAGCCGATGGTGGCGGTCTACAACAAGCGCAAACTCAAAGACACCGGACTGCCGGGATACACCATCTGGGCGCCGGGCTACGACAAGGCCAGACAGGTCGTCTGCGAAGAGGTCAACGTTGCCGATATGACGATTGATGCCATCTGGCCGGTTATCAAAGTGCAGGCGGATAGCCTGGCGGCTTCCGCCGGACAGGCGTAAAAAAGGCCCCGTCAGGGCCTTTTTTTAGCGCTTTATCTTCAGGCTGCTGCTCAGCGCAATGCCCAGCGGCAGCCAGAACAGGGGCCAGGTTTCCCGGGGATTGCTGATGATAAACATCCCCTGTGAGGCCATAAAAATCAGCGCGTAGCCGAAAATCGCCAGCCCGTAGCGGCTATCCTCCCGCCGTTTACTCCAAGCCCGCCCAAACCCGCCGGCAATGACCGCAAGCAGCAGTAGCAGGCCAATAATGCCGCCTTTCAGCAGCGAGCCGAGATAGACGCTATGGGTGGTGGTGATATGCTCGCCGCTGTAGTTGGTAAAGTCGAGGTCGTAGTCAAAACCGCGTCCCAACCACGGCTGGCTGGAGACCTCTTCGAGGGTGTGGCGCCAGATGCTGATGCGCAGCCCGCTCTGCGTCCCGAGCTCTTCAAAGCGCGCCAGCAGCAGGTCACCCACCGGCGTGAAGAAGAAGAGCAGGCCTAAAATTACCGCTAGTGCAACGACGATCAGCACGTTGCGGCGCGTAAAGACATGCAGGTGCAGGGTGCAGAAAAAGGCCACCAGCAGGGCGATAATCGGGCCCCGGCTTTGGGTCAGAACCATCATGACCAGCATGATGGCCATCGGCACGTACAGGAGGTGGCTGCCTTTTTCTTTGAGCAGCATGGCGCAGATGAGAATGCCGACGCCGCAATAGCCCGCGAGGTCGATAACGTTGGTTGGCCCGGGGTTGCCCGGTGACACCGCGCGTTCGGTCAGGACCAGGGTATGGTCGATGACCATGGTCCAGATGGAAATGACCGTGATACCGGCAACCACGCTCATCAGCGCCAGGCGTCGGGTCTGCGGGGAGCCGAGCAGGGTCGTCAGCAGCAGCAGGTAGAACAGCAAATAGGTCCCGTGGGTCAGGGGCGAGTCGATATGCTGCGGCGTCTGGCCCCAAATGTTGCTCAGCGCATAGTAGACGAAGAATATCAGCAGCAGCGCATAAATCGACCACTGCTGGCGCGTTTTATCCGCCAGCTGCTGGCGATGGTCTTTATTAAGCAGCGACAGCAGAAACAGCAAAATAGAGAGATGAAGAAGGTTGTTTGTCCGGGTCGATATACAAAAAATTGCGCTGAAAAACAGAAACAAAGGAAAGACAACTGTGTAACCCTGCCTGGCGTAGTTACTGATTTTTAAAGTACTCATCAAAAGAAACCTTTTCGAAAATCGTTTCCGGAACCGCGCTTTCTAAGGAGAAGTTGACGACCCGGATATGGTTTTGTTGCAGCACGTTAGCAGCGTGCGAAAAGGACGGCATGACCAGGTCATCCACCTTATTTTCCAGCCAGGAAGGGAGTTTATCCCGATCCGTTTCGTAGAATCGCGGCTGGTTGAAATTAGTCATATCCAGTCCGCTTATTAGAATCGTTTTGAACCCCAACCACATCAGAATTTGTAGCGCCCAGTAGACAACGGTTCCGGCATCAAAAATGCCGTGCCGGATATCGGTACTAAAGCAAATATCCTCGCGCTGAGGGTGAAAGCGTATCGCCTCGACCGCTTGCCAGGCCTGACGGACCTGGTTTTTCGCGACTTTAGGGCGATAAATTTTATAACAGGCATCTTCAATTAACGCCAAACGGCAGCGCAGCGCTTCGCCGTGGCGGTCGAGGATTTTTGCGATACCGTGCAGGGTGGTAAAGAGCACGAGATCGGGCTGGCTGATGACGGCGCGGATGATGTCCGGTTTTCTATCGTAAAACTCCATATCGACGATGGTATAGATAGAAAATTTAATCCTGTCAGAGAGGTGCCACGCGCCGTTAACCCCCATAACCGGAATGCTTTTCGGCAGCAGCGAAAAATCGATGCTGCGGGTGGAGGGGCCGGTTGCGGTCAGCAGCACTTCGCCGTGCATGCTGTCCTTCATCTCGCCGAGATCGACCAGCGGGACCGTTTTTCCTTTGTACTGCAGGCTGCGGATTTCACCGCCGGGCGCGCGGGTTATCTTTGCCCACGGCCACAGGTTTTCATTATGGCGAAAGGCACGCGGATGCGTGTAGCGATAGATTTGCTTAAACAAGGAGCCCATCAGGCCACTCCCTGGGAGGTCAACAGCTGCAGAACCCGTGAGGCGCTAATATCCCCCGTGCTGGCGCCGCTTTCCGGGCGCACGACGTACTGGTTTTGCCCATAGCCGCCGATAAGACCCGGATCGGTCGGGCCGTAGAGGGTAAAGTTGGGCTTATCGAGCGCGGCGGTTAAATGACTCAGGCCGGTATCGACGGAGACCACGCCGCGGGCACCGGCCAGCACCTGGGCGACCTGCTCCAGGCTCATGCGCGGCAGCACCTCGACAAAATCATGTCCCTGCGCCAGCCGTTTGGCCCGCGTCTCTTCGTGCGGGGCGCCCCACGGCAGCTTAATCCGCAGGCCGCTGTCGGCGAGCAGCGTGATAAGCGTCCGCCAGTTCTCTTCCGGCCAGTGCTTATCATTGCGGGTGGTGGCGTGCAGGAAGACCAGATAGGGCGCGGCACCGGCCTCTTCCTGACGCAGAAAGTGGCGGGCAATCGCGTAGTCGCCCTGGGATTCTGGCCTGGCGTAGCCGAGGCTTTTGGCAAACAGCTCGCGGGTGCGCTCAACGGCGTGCTGCTGCTTAGCAATGTGGTGGCGGCGGTTATAGAACAGGCTTGCCAGCGGCTCGCGGGCCGTCTGCCAGTCCATGCCGTGCTTCACGCCGTGCGCCAGTCGGGTCACCAGCGCCGCGCTTTTCACCAGCCCCTGGGCGTCAATGATCGCGTCGTACTTCTCCGCCCGCAGCGCCTGACGGAAGGCTTGACGCTCGGCCTTAACCGGTGCGGAAAACCAGGCCTTGCGCCAGCGGCGAATGGCCACCGGAATCACGCGGTCAACGTTTTGATGCCAGGAGGGGATCTGGGCGAAGCCCTCCTCGACCACCCAGTCGAAGCGAATCCCGGGGAAGGCCTGCGCGGCGTCGGTCAGCGCGGGCAGCGAGTGCAGGACGTCGCCCATGGACGAGGTTTTAACGATCAGTACCCGCATCCGCTAGGCTTCCTCTTTTTCGGTTTCGTTCTGCAGCAGCTGATTCAGCTCCTCCAGGACGCGCTGCGGCGTAATATCGATCAGGCTCTGATGATAGCCTTCTGCCGCATCTCCTTTACGCACCTTATGGTAGCCGCTTATCAGGCGGATCGTCCGCGCCTTATGCGACAGCGGCGGCGTAAAGTCGGGGCTGCTTGGGCCATACAGCGCGACCAGCGGGCGGTTGAGCGCGGCGGCAACGTGCATCAGGCCGGAGTCGTTGCTGACAACCGCCGTGCAGGCGGCAATCAGCACCACCGCCTGTTCAAGCTGGGTTTCACCGGCCAGGTTACGGCACCATGCCTGCTGCTGGGTGCTGAGTGCGGCCAGAATATCGTTGCCCGCTTCATGGTCCTTGGCCGAACCGAAAAGCAGCACCTGATAGCCGTCATCGATCAGCCGTTTGGCCAGTTCGGCGTAGTGGTAGTGCGGCCAGCGCTTGGCTGGACCGAACTCGGCCCCGGGGCAGAAGCCGATAATGGGGCGATGGGCAGAAATACTGAAGGCGTTGCAGACCTGCGATTTCTCCCCTTCATGCACCAGCAGCTGCGGCCAGAGCAGCGGCTGCGGCAGATCTTTCGCGCCGCGCATCACGCCTTTGTCGTAGGCTAAGGCTACGTAGCGCTCAACCATCAGCGGCCACGCGTCTTTATCCAGCGTTCTGGCGTCGTTCAGCAGGCCGTAGCGCATCTCACCGCGCCAGCCGGTGCGGTGCGGGATGTTGGCGAAGAAGGGAACCAGCGCCGATTTAAACGAGTTTGGCAGCACGTAGGCGCGATCGTAGCGGCGCTCGCGCAGGCTGTGCCCAAGCTTGCGCCGTTCGCCGATCTCCAGCGCGCCGTGGCCGAGCGGCATGGGAATCGCCTCGTTGACTTCCGGCATCCGTGACAGCAGCGGACGGCACCACGCGGGCGCCATCACGTCGATGATTGCCTGGGGATAGCGCGCCTTGAGCGTGCGATAGAGGCTTTGCGACATCATCATGTCGCCCACCCATGACGGGCCAATCACCAGTATTTTCATTCACTTTATCCTTCAAACGGTCTCTGCGTTGGCTACCTGCGTTCACTCCGGTCACTTGCTGTTGCAAGCTCCCGGAGATTCACTTAGCTGCCTGAATGATTTTGTGAATTTGTATCGCCGTCGCGGTTGAGCCAGGCCATATATTCCGTTACGCCTTCGGCGACGGTCTTGAACGGTTTGTCATAACCCGCCGCGCGCAGGTTAGTGAGGTCTGCCTGGGTAAATGCCTGGTAGCGGCCCTTCAGCTTGTCCGGGAACGGGATGTATTCGATGCTGCCCTTCTGGTGGTACGCCAGGGTGGCATCGGCTACCGCCTGGAAGGACTCTGCCCGGCCGGTGCCGAGATTGAAAATACCGGACGCGCCGTTTTCCCAGAACCACAGGTTGACCGCCGCCACGTCGCCGACGTAGACGAAGTCGCGCTTGAAGCTATCGCTGCCTTCGAACAGTTTCGGACTTTCGCCATTATTCAGCTGGGTATTGAGGTGGAACGCCACGCTTGCCATGCTGCCTTTGTGGCCTTCGCGCGGCCCGTAGACGTTGAAATAGCGGAAGCCGACGATCTGCGAGTCAACTTCCGGCAGGATCTGGCGTACGTATTCGTCAAACAGGAACTTGGAGTAGCCGTAGACGTTGAGCGGCTGCTCGTATTCGCGGGATTCGATAAAGTTGCTGGTACGGCCGCCGTAGGTGGCTGCGGAAGAGGCGTACAGGAACGGGATTTCGCGCTCCAGGCAGTAGTGAAGCAGCTCTTTGGAGTACTGATAGTTGTTGTCCATCATGTACTTGCCGTCCCACTCCGTGGTGGAGGAGCAGGCGCCTTCATGGAACACCGCTTCAATTTCGTCGCCGAACTCTTCGCCCGCCATCACCTGGATCAGGAAGTCTTCTTTATCCATGTAATCAGCGATGTTCAGGTCAACCAGGTTCACAAACTTGGTGCCATCTTTCAGATTATCTACGACCAAAATGTCGGTAATGCCTTTGTCATTCAGAGCCTTGACGATATTGCTGCCGATAAACCCTGCGCCGCCGGTAACGATGATCATAACAGTAACCTTTGAAGTATGGAGTCCAGAGATAATCCGGACATGAATGCTTCTATCATATCACCACATGAGAAAGGCTTCAGCCCTTCGCAAAAAAGGTGCCGGGCGAGCGTGATTTATGCTGCAAATAATTCATTCAGGCATGCATCATCTCGTATCAGCGTATAGCTTTGGGTAATATGTGCCAAATTTTGCCGAATCTGGAGAGTTGCAATGCGTGGTGATTTTTATCAACAGTTAACCAATAGCCTGGATACCGCTCGCGCGGAGGGGCTGTTTAAAGAAGAACGCATTATCACATCGGCGCAGCAGGCGGATATCACCGTCGGCGGCAACAGCGTGATTAACTTCTGCGCCAATAACTATCTCGGCCTCGCCAACCACCCGGAGCTGATTGCCGCGGCGAAAGCCGGTATGGACAGTCACGGCTTTGGCATGGCCTCCGTGCGCTTTATTTGCGGGACCCAGGACAGCCACAAAGCGCTTGAGAAGAAGCTGGCCGCGTTCCTCGGTATGGAAGATGCGATTCTCTACTCCTCCTGCTTTGACGCCAACGGCGGCCTGTTCGAAACCCTGCTGGGCGCGGAAGACGCCATTATCTCCGATGCCCTGAACCACGCGTCGATCATCGACGGCGTGCGCCTGTGTAAAGCGAAGCGCTTCCGCTACGCCAACAACGACATGCAGGAGCTGGAGGCGCGGCTGAAAGAGGCGCGTGAGGCCGGCGCGCGGCATGTGCTGATCGCCACCGACGGCGTGTTCTCCATGGACGGCGTGATTGCCAACCTGAAAGGCGTCTGCGACCTCGCGGATAAATACGACGCGCTGGTCATGGTCGACGACTCCCACGCCGTCGGCTTTGTCGGTGAAAACGGCCGCGGCTCCCACGAGTACTGCGAGGTGATGGGCCGGGTGGATATCATTACTGGTACCCTCGGTAAGGCGCTGGGCGGCGCGTCCGGCGGCTATACCGCGGCGCGCAAAGAGGTGGTCGAGTGGCTGCGCCAGCGCTCGCGCCCGTATCTGTTCTCCAACTCGCTGGCTCCGGCAATCGTTGCCGCCTCCATCAAAGTGCTGGAGATGGTGGAGTCCGGCGGCGAGCTGCGCGATCGTCTGTGGTCCAACGCGCGCCTGTTCCGCGAAAAAATGACCGCCGCGGGCTTCACCCTGGCGGGTGCCGATCACGCCATCATTCCGGTGATGCTCGGCGAAGCGACCGTGGCGCAGAATTTTGCCCGCGAGCTGCAGAAAGAAGGTATTTACGTCACCGGATTCTTCTATCCGGTGGTACCAAAAGGCCAGGCGCGTATTCGCACCCAGATGTCTGCGGCGCATACCCCTGAACAAATTGAACGTGCGGTGGGAGCCTTTACCCGCATCGGCAAACAACTGGGCGTCATTGCCTGAGGGTGTGAGATGAAAGCGTTATCCAAACTGAAAGCGGAAGAAGGCATCTGGATGACCGACGTACCGGAACCGGAAGTCGGCCACAACGATCTGCTGATTAAAATCCGTAAGACCGCAATTTGCGGTACCGACGTACACATCTATAACTGGGACGAGTGGTCGCAGAAGACCATCCCGGTACCGATGGTGGTAGGGCACGAATACGTCGGTGAAGTCGTGGGTATCGGTCAGGAAGTTCGTGGCTTTAAGCTGGGCGATCGCGTGTCCGGCGAAGGTCATATTACCTGCGGCCACTGTCGTAACTGTCGCGCCGGGCGTACTCACCTGTGCCGCAACACCATTGGGGTTGGCGTGAACCGTCCCGGCTGTTTTGCCGAGTATCTGGTGATCCCAGCCTTCAATGCCTTCAAAATTCCTGACAACATTTCTGACGATCTGGCGTCGATTTTTGACCCCTTTGGCAACGCCGTCCACACCGCGCTCTCCTTCGACCTCGTCGGCGAAGATGTGCTGGTTTCCGGCGCCGGCCCGATTGGCATCATGGCGGCGGCGGTCGCTAAGCACGTCGGCGCGCGCAACGTGGTGATCACCGACGTCAACGAATACCGTCTGGGCCTGGCGCGTAAGATGGGCGTCACCCGCGCGGTTAACGTTGCGCAGGAGAGCCTTGCCGACGTGATGGCCGAGCTGGGCATGACCGAAGGGTTCGACGTGGGTCTGGAGATGTCCGGCGCGCCGCCGGCGTTTCGCACCATGCTGGACACCATGAACCACGGCGGCCGTATTGCGATGCTCGGTATTCCGCCATCCGATATGTCCATCGACTGGACCAAAGTCATCTTTAAGGGGCTGTTCATTAAAGGGATTTACGGTCGTGAGATGTTTGAAACCTGGTACAAGATGGCGGCGCTGATCCAGTCCGGTTTAGACCTGTCGCCGATCATCACCCACCGCTTCGGCATTGATGATTTCCAGCAGGGCTTTGACGCGATGCGCTCCGGCCAGTCGGGTAAAGTGATTCTGAGCTGGGATTAAACGTCCGTTGTCCGCCGCGTTAGCAGACGAATACCCGTTTTGCTAACGCATATTCTGAGCGCCTGCGGGCGCTTTTTTTATTGGGATGTGGATAACATTTCAAGCGTACTTCATCGTAAAAGCACTATTTCTAAATCGATTTTTTGCCAGGTCGTTTATACAGTTTGTTTACCCCTGTTTTAACCTTACAAACGCTATGCCTAAACTCACCGTCTGCCTGCTAACCTATGACTCCGCCCGCCTGCTGAGAGAGGTTTTGCCGCCGCTATTACAGGTGGCGGATGAGTGTATCGTCGTTGATTCAGGCAGCACGGATGCGACGCTGGATATCTGCCGGCAGTTCGGATTGCAGGTTCATCACCACGCCTATACCGCCCACGGAGCGCAGATGAACTACGCCACGGCGCTGGCCAGCCATGACTGGGTGCTGTGTATGGACAGTGACGAAATCCTCGATGCCGAGGCGGTGGCCGCCATTCTAAGGCTCAAAGCCGGGGAGGAGATCGATCCTGACTGCGCGTGGCGTCTGCCGCGCTACTGGTATGTGCTGGGGGAGGCGGTCAGAACCATTTACCCCGTTTCATCGCCTGATTACCCGGTCCGCTTGTTCAACCGCACCGTGGCGGCCTTTAACGATCGCCCGGTGGACGATCGCGTCGTCGGCTACGGCCGTTCAATCAGGCTGCCCGGCCGCGTGCGCCACGATACCTTCTACTCGCTGCATGAAGTCTTTCATAAGCTCAATAGCTATACCACCCGGCTGGTGAAGCACCAGAAGATCAGGCCGTCGCTGGCCCGCGGCGTTATCAGCGCGACGGGCGCGTTTTTTAAGTGGTATCTGTTCAGCGGGGCGTGGCGTAGCGGAAAGGTGGGGCTGGTGACCGGGCTGTACGCCACCTTCTACAGCTTCCTGAAATATTTTAAAGCCTGGTATGCCGGGGGGGAATAAACGGGAGCCCGCGGCGGAAAAGCGCCCGGGTTCCCGCATTCTCTAGTTTGTCGGCGTATCCCAGCCCTGCCACTTCAGCTGGTAATACTGCACCAGCGCGCTCTGGCTAATGCTTTCGCTGAGGATGCTAAAGAACCGGCTGGCGTTCACCGGCTCCAGCGGACGCTTCGGCTTGCAGTACTTCACGCCGCGGAACGGATTACGCGGCTTCGTTGGCGGCGCGGTATTTGGCGTGGAGGTATCCACCTGCGGCTCGTTGAGCAGGCTGCTCGGGCGCACGAGGGTAATGTCCGACGGCAGGCTATAGACCATCTGCTGCAGCACGCGCACCGTGGTGGGATGCGGGTGGCCGATAGCAATCGCCGAACCGTTACGCCGCGCCAGGGCGATCGCCCGGTTGAACTGGACGCGGATATCCGCTTCATTCTGCGTATCGTCGAGGAACACCTTGCGCTTAATCACCTTCACCCCGGTACCCTGCGCGGCGCGCATCGCCTGAGTATTGCCGATGGTCACGCTATCGAGGAAGTAGAGATTGTAGCGCTCCAGCGCCTGCATCACCTTCTGCATCCCGAACAGGCTGGAGGTCATCGCGCTGCCCATGTGGTTGTTCAGACCCACGGCGTACGGCACTTTGCCATAGGCTTCACGGATGATGCGCTCGATCTCCGCGCTGCTCATATCCGGGCGCAGGGTGTCTTTTTCCAGCGGCTGTTTGCTGAGCGGCGCCATCGGCAGGTGAATGAGCACCTCATGGCCGAGGCCGTGCGCTTTGGTCGCCATTTCACGGGCGTGCGGGGCATTGGGTAATACGGCGACGGAGATCGTGGCCGGCAGCGCCAGCACCTGATTTTCCGTCTGTGGACGATAGCCAAAGTCGTCAATAACAATGGAGAGTTTGCCAGCCAAAGCTGGCGCTGCGAAAGCCAGCGTACCGGCTACCGCGAGTGCAATTCTGCGAAATTGAAGCAAAACTTATCTTCCCAACCACGGCTGTGGATTGACCGCCTGACCCTGGCGACGAATTTCGAAATAGAGCGACGGACGGCCTTGACCGCCGCTGCTGCCGACGAGGGCAATCGCCTGGCCCGCCCGGACCTGAGTCCCGACGCTGACCAGCGCGCTTTGATTATAGCCGTAGAGGCTCATATCGCCTTTACCGTGCTCAACGACCACCACCAGGCCGTAGCCCTGCAGCCAGTCGGCGAGGATCACCCGGCCATCGGCTATCGCTTTAACCTCGGTGCCTTCAGACGCGGCGATAACCATCCCCTTCCAACGTAGTTCACCTTGCAGCTGTTCGCCATAGCGGTGAAGCAGCGTGCCGCGAACCGGCCAGTAGGCCTGGCCGCGCGGCGAACCCAGTCCGCCGGTACGGGACATCAGCGAACGTTCGCTTTCCGATGGTTTGTAGGTGGTGCCTTTGCGGGATGCATCCTGCTGGCGATCGCGGACCGCCTGCGCCTCGCGGGCTTCGCGCTCCGCGCGAGCCTTAGCCGCCGCTTCTGCCTGGGCAACGCGACCGCGCAGACGCGATTCGTTGGCCCGCATTTCGCCCAGCTGCTGTTGCCCCTGCTGAATGGAGGATTCGAGGCCTGAAAGCGTCTTTTTACGCTCGTTACGCGCCTGCTCAAGCTTGGCCTGCTGCGCGCGCTGCTCGTAGACCAGCGTTTGCTGCTGGCTCTGCTTCTCTTCCAGCTCGGCCTTTTGCGCGGTGACCTCTTCACGCGTTTGCTTCAGCTGCGCGATGGTCTCCTGGCGGGCCTGGTTGAGATAGCCGTAGTAGGCCTGGATACGCTGGTTGCGCTGGCCTTCCTCGCCGCTGAGGATCATCTGCATGCCGGTGTGCGGCCCCTGACGAAACGCGGCGTCCAGCTGGGCGGAGAGGTTGCGCTCCTGCGAGGCGCGCTGGCGCTCCAGTTTGGCGATAGAGGCGTTCATCTCGTCAATCTGCTTGTTCAGCTGGGTCAGGGTAGCCTGGGTTTCACGCAGCTTGCGGGCGGCGGCGGAGATGGCTTCTTCCTGGGTCTTTAGCTGAGCGAGCAGGGAAGAGCGCTGCTGCTGCTGCTGCTGTATCGCACGCTGTTTAGCGGCAATATCGGCCTGAATGGATTTTAGCTGATCGCGATCGTCCGCGTGGGCAGGTACGGCGCACAGCAATACGCCAGCGCTGAACGCGCTGGCGTAAAGAACGGATCGCACCGTGGTTGCGATCCATGTATTTGAATAAGTCGCCTTTCCCCTCATGGGGAAGGATTATTCCACGATGAACAGCGCCTTGCCAGTCATCTCTTGCGGGATTTCCATTCCCATCAGCGACAGCATGGTCGGCGCGATATCGGAAAGTTTGCCATCTGCGGCCGCTTTCACGGTTTTATCACCGACGTAGATCAGCGGTACCGGCAGGTTGGTGTGGGCCGTGTGGGCCTGTCCGGTAGAAGGGTCGCGCATCTGCTCAGCGTTGCCGTGATCGGCGGTGATCAGCAGCTGGCCGCCGACGGCTTCGACCGCGTTAACCACCTGATTGACACAGTTATCCAGCGTTTCAACGGCTTTAATCGCCGCTTCCATGACCCCGGTATGGCCGACCATATCGCCGTTTGGATAGTTGCAGATAATGGTGTCGTACTCGCCGCCTTTGATGGCCGCAACCAGTTTTTCAGTCAGCTCGGCGGAGCTCATTTCCGGCTGCAGATCGTAGGTCGCGACTTTCGGGGAGTTGATCAAAATACGCGCTTCGCCTTTAAACGGCTCTTCGACGCCGCCGTTAAAGAAGAAGGTGACGTGCGCGTATTTTTCCGTTTCGGAGATACGCAGCTGCGTCTTATCGTTTTTCGCCATCCACTCGCCGAAGGTGTTTTCCAGCGAAGCCGGCGGGTAGGCGCAGGCGACTTTGATATCCGCGGCGTATTCGGTCAGCATCACGAAATCGAGCTTAACCGCTTTCTTACGCGCAAAGCCGTCGAAATCGGCGTTGACGAAGGCGCGGGTGATTTCACGGGCGCGGTCGGCGCGGAAGTTCATGAAAATCAGCGCATCGCCGTCTTCCATTGCCGCATCGGCCTGGCCGGCGGCGCGAATGACCGTGGCTTTGACGAATTCGTCGTTTTCATCACGGGCGTAGGCGGCCTGCAGGCCGGCAACAGCGCTATCGGCCTGGAACTCGCCCTGCGCCAGGGTCATCAGGTTATACGCCTGCTCGACGCGATCCCAGCGGTTGTCGCGGTCCATCGCGTAGTAGCGGCCGATAATCGAGGCCACGCGGCCTTTACCGAGGGCGGCAAATTTTTCTTCGAACTTCGCCAGCGTGCTTTCCGCGCTGCGCGGCGGAGTATCGCGGCCGTCGAGGAACGCGTGCAGGTAGATTTTTTCCGCGCCGCGCTCCGCTGCCAGCTCAACCATCGCCATGATGTGGTCTTCGTGGCTGTGAACGCCGCCGGGAGACATCAGGCCCATGATGTGAACCGCTTTGCCCGCCGCCGCCGCTTTGTCTACCGCCGCGGTCAGGACCGGGTTAGCAAAGAACGTCCGCTCTTTGATTTCAACATCGAGACGGGTCAGGTCCTGGTAAACGATACGACCGGCGCCAAGGTTAACGTGGCCCACTTCGGAGTTGCCCATCTGGCGATCCGGCAGGCCCACTTCGAGGCCTGAAGCATCAATCAGCAGATGAGGACGTTTCGCCCACAGCGCGTCCATAACGGGGGTTTTTGCGCTATAAATAGCGTTATCCTGCTGCTCTTCACGGTAGCCATAGCCATCCAGAATGACCAGTACCATAGGTTTTTTAGAAACCGACATTGCGACAACCTCATGCTCAAAGACAGAAAATTTGCGTAATTTTACTACAGCTGAATCGATCAAATCACCGTGAAAGATCAAAGAAAGGGAGCGGCCAGGCCGCAGGGGAGCGGCAAGGGGGAATTTTTTTCGCGGCGTGCCGCAGAAAATGCATTACATCGCGCTCACTGGCTGTATTTGCCGCAATGCACAGGTATACTCCTTGCCTGGTTTTTTTATCACTTAGTCGGGAGTTGTAACCCCCCATGCAAGAAATTATGCAATTCGTCGGCCGTCACCCCGTCCTGAGCATCGCGTGGATCGCGCTGCTGGGTGCGGTGCTGTTCACCACCTTTAAAGGGCTGACGTCGAAAATTAAAGTCATTACCCGCGGTGAAGCGACGCGTCTGATCAACAAAGAAGATGCGGTCGTTGTCGACCTGCGTCAGCGTGACGATTTCCGTAAAGGCCACATTGCCGGCTCCCTCAACCTGCTGCCGAGCGATATCAAGGCAAATAACGTGGGTGAGTTGGAAAAGCACAAAGCACAACCCATTATAGTGGTAGACGGTTCCGGTATGCAGGCGCAAGACCCAGCGAGCGCGCTGAATAAAGCCGGATTCGAGAAGGTCTTTGTACTGAAAGAAGGCATTGCCGGCTGGAGTGGTGAAAACCTTCCACTGGTACGCGGCAAATAATTTACCCCACGCCTTTATGACGTAGCAGGGTTCCCTCCTTGCGGCTAGCCGCTGGGGGAGCGCCTTGCCTGCGGCCTAAAATCCTCAGGGTAAAAACAGGAGTGAAGTCATGGCCAATATTGATATCTATACCAAAGCGACCTGCCCGTTCTGCGTGCGTGCTAAAGCACTGCTGAACAGCAAAGGCGTGACGTTCAACGAGCTGCCGATCGATGGCAACGCGACGAAGCGTGAAGAGATGATCCAACGCAGCGGTCGGACGACGGTTCCGCAGATTTTTATTGATGAACAGCACATTGGCGGCTGTGACGACTTGTATGCGCTTGATTCACGTGGTGGACTTGATCCCCTGCTGCGCTAATTTTGCGTCCACCCAGGCCGGGTAGGCGTATTTAAGGACAACACGAAAGGGTTTTACTATGTCAGAACAAAACAGCACCGAAATGACTTTCCAGATCCAGCGTATTTATACCAAGGATATCTCCTTCGAAGCGCCGAATGCTCCGCAAGTTTTCCAGAAAGATTGGCAGCCGGAAGTTAAACTTGATCTGGATACCGCTTCCAGCCAGCTGGCTGAAGGCGTCTATGAAGTGGTGCTGCGCGTGACCGTAACCGCCGCGCTGGGCGAAGAAACCGCATTCCTGTGTGAAGTACAGCAGGGCGGTATTTTCTCCATCGAAGGCATTGACGGCAACCAGATGGCGCATTGCCTCGGTGCATACTGCCCGAACATCCTGTTCCCGTATGCGCGTGAGTGCATTACCAGCCTGGTTTCTCGCGGTACCTTCCCGCAACTGAACCTTGCGCCAGTGAACTTCGATGCGCTGTTCATGAACTATCTGCAGCAGCAGGCTGGCGAAGGTGCCGAACAGCATCAGGATGCCTGATGAACGAACTTAATGCTGCAATGACTGTGATCGGTGCCGGCTCTTACGGCACCGCTCTTGCCATCACCCTGGCAAGAAATGGCCATCACGTTGTGCTTTGGGGTCATGACCCTAAGCACATCGCGACGCTGCAAAACGATCGCTGCAACGCCGCTTTTCTTCCCGACGTTCCCTTCCCCGATACGCTGCATCTGGAGAGCGACCTGTCGACCGCCCTGGCCGCCAGCCGCGATATCCTGGTTGTCGTTCCAAGCCACGTCTTCGGTCAGGTTCTGCGCCAGATTAAGCCGCTGATGCGCGCCGACGCGCGCCTGGTGTGGGCGACCAAAGGTCTCGAAGCTGAAACCGGCCGCCTGCTGCAGGACGTCGCGCGGGAAGCGCTGGGGGAAGATATTCCGCTGGCGGTGATCTCCGGCCCGACCTTTGCGAAAGAGCTGGCCGCAGGGCTGCCGACGGCCATCTCCCTGGCCGCGACGGATCCGCAGTTTGCCGACGATCTCCAGCACCTGCTGCACTGCGGTAAAAGCTTCCGCGTCTATATCAATCCGGACTTTATTGGCGTCCAGCTTGGCGGCGCGGTGAAAAACGTTATCGCCATTGGCGCCGGGATGTCCGACGGTATCGGCTTTGGCGCCAATGCGCGTACCGCGCTGATTACCCGTGGTCTGGTCGAGATGTCCCGCCTGGGCGCGGCGCTGGGCGCCGATCCGGAAACCTTTATGGGGATGGCGGGCCTGGGCGATTTGGTCCTGACCTGTACCGACAACCAGTCGCGTAACCGCCGCTTCGGCATGATGCTCGGTGAGGGCATGGATGTACAAAGCGCGCAGGATAAGATTGGTCAGGTGGTTGAAGGCTACCGCAATACCAAGGAAGTTCGCGTTCTGGCACAGCGTTTAGGTGTCGAAATGCCAATAACCGAGGAAATTTATCAGGTATTGTATTGCGGAAAAATTGCGCGCGAGGCAGCATTGACCCTATTAGGTCGCGCACGCAAGGACGAGCGCAGCAATTAGCCTTAAAGGAACCTTTGTCACCTCGATGACCCGGTCAGCATAGAACTGGCCGGTCATTATGCTATCGCCTGGAGTCAGCAATGCCGTGTGAAGAACTGGATATCGTCTGGAATAATATTAAAGCCGAAGCCCGGGCTTTAGCTGACTGTGAGCCGATGCTTGCCAGTTTCTACCACGCCACGCTGCTTAAGCACGAAAACCTCGGCAGCGCCCTGAGCTATATGCTGGCTAACAAGCTGGCCTCGCCGATTATGCCCGCCATCGCGATTCGTGAAGTGGTGGAAGAGGCCTATGCCGCCGACCCGGAAATGATCGCCGCCGCCGCCTGTGATATTCAGGCCGTGCGTACCCGCGACCCGGCGGTCGATAAATACTCCACGCCGCTGCTGTACCTCAAAGGATTTCACGCGCTGCAGGCCTACCGCATCGGGCACTGGCTGTGGAATCAGGGCCGGCGTGCGCTGGCCATTTTCCTGCAAAACCAGGTTTCCGTCTCCTTCCAGGTCGATATCCACCCCGCGGCGAATATTGGCCGTGGGATCATGCTCGACCACGCCACCGGCATTGTGGTTGGCGAAACGGCGGTGATCGAGAACGACGTCTCAATTCTGCAATCCGTCACCCTCGGCGGTACCGGTAAAACCAGCGGCGATCGCCATCCGAAAATCCGCGAAGGCGTGATGATTGGCGCCGGAGCCAAGATCCTCGGCAATATCGAAGTGGGACGCGGGGCTAAAATCGGCGCCGGTTCCGTGGTGCTGCAGCCCGTTCCGCCGCATACCACCGCCGCCGGCGTTCCGGCGCGCATCGTCGGCAAGCCGGAGAGCGATAAGCCGGCGATGGATATGGATCAGCACTTTAACGGCATCCACCATACGTTTGAGTACGGCGACGGGATCTAGCGCCGAGCATTGCAGACTGGCTCCTTACCCCGGATCAAGCGCGGCGCGCCGCAGTCCGGGAATGGCCAGACTTAGCTTAGCTACGCAGCACCGCGCCCGGATACCCCAGCTGGCGCCAGGCTTCATACACCACCACCGACACCGCGTTTGACAGGTTCATGCTGCGGCTGTCCGGCATCATCGGAATACGAATTTTCTGCTGCGCCGGCAGGGCATCAAGAATGCTGGCCGGCAGACCGCGGGTTTCCGGGCCAAACAGCAAAAAATCACCGTCCTGATAGCTCACCGCGCTGTGGGCGGGCGTGCCTTTGGTGGTCAGCGCGAAGAGGCGCTGCGGCCTGGCGCTGTCGACAAACGCCGCATAGTCGCGATGCCGCTGAACGGCGGTAAACTCGTGGTAATCCAGTCCGGCCCGGCGCAGACGCTTATCGTCCCAGGCGAAGCCCATCGGCTCGATGATATGCAGGCTAAAGCCGGTGTTGGCGCACAGGCGGATAATATTGCCGGTGTTCGGCGGGATCTCTGGTTCGAATAGTACAATGTTCAGCATGCTGCCCTGTCTCGTTAGGCTCTTGAGTGCGGGGGGCAGAATAGCAGATATTTCCCCGGCCCTCATCCCTGCGGGAGAGCGCCGGGCGGGCGGATTATGCGGCGTTACCCGGCTTCAGCGCGCTGAAGGTCTGCAGCGCGTCGGCGTTCTGCACCAGCGAGTCGCGGCTGATTTCAGCGATGGTTTTGGTCCCGGTCAGGGTCATCGCCACCTTCATCTCTTTCTCAATCAGGTTCAGCAGGTTGGCTACGCCCTGCTTGCCATGGGTGGCCAGCGCGTACAAATAGGCGCGGCCGAGCAGCACGCTGTCGGCGCCCAGCGCAATCATCCGCACCACGTCGAGACCGTTGCGAATCCCGCTGTCGGCAAGAATAGCGATATCGCCCTTCACCGCGTCGGCGATGGCGGGCAGCGCGCGGGCGGAGGAGAGAACGCCGTCGAGCTGGCGGCCACCGTGGTTAGAAACCACGATCCCGTCGGCGCCGAAGCGCACCGCATCGCGCGCATCCTGCGGATCGAGGATCCCCTTGATCACCATCGGGCCGTCCCAGAA
This sequence comes from Klebsiella sp. Ech2A, assembly GCF_030078455.1. Classification (NCBI taxonomy): domain Bacteria; kingdom Pseudomonadati; phylum Pseudomonadota; class Gammaproteobacteria; order Enterobacterales; family Enterobacteriaceae; genus Klebsiella; species Klebsiella sp. Ech2A. The sequence continues at coordinate 44,363 of NZ_JAQGFU010000005.1, forward strand.
TTCGCGGATCCACTCCAGGTCTTTCCATGAAATTGACGGATCGAAGTTGTTGGCCAGCCAGCCGATATAGTCCTCAAGGCCGGTCGGTTTACCGAGATAGGCGGAGATATTGCCGAGGTCGTGCGGGCGGCCGTTAAGGCCAACGTCCCACGCCCACTGCGGGTGGGTCATCGCCTGCCAGTAGCGGCGCAGCGCCGCATTTGGGCCGCTCATTCCGGAGTGGGCGTCGCGATAGCGGGCTCCCGGCGTTGGCATATCAACGGTAAAGACCAGCGTGGAGCAGCCTGCAGCCTTCGCGCGCTCCAGCGCGTTGCGCATAAAGCCGCGATCGCGCAGGACGTACAGCTGGAACCACATCGGCCGCTTGATGGTCGGGGCAACCTCTTCAATCGGGCACACGGAAACGGTAGAAAGGGTAAAGGGAATGCCTTTATCATCCGCCGCGCCCGCCGCCTGCACTTCGCCGCGACGGGCGTACATTCCGCACAGCCCGACCGGCGCCAGCGTCACCGGCATGGAGAGCTTCTCTTTGAACAGCGTGGTTTCCAGGCTCAGATCCGACATATTTTTCAGCACCCGCTGGCGCAGGGCCACGTCGGAAAGGTCCTCAACGTTGCGGCGCAGCGTGTGCTCGGCGTAGGCTCCGCCGTCGATATAGTGGAACAGGAACGGCGGCAGGATACGCTGGGCGGCGGCGCGGTAGTCGCTGGCGGCTGAAATAATCATCACGAGTTCTCCCTGGAATTTTCATTGTGGTCACCGGGCAGGCGGGTAATGCGCGCCTGGCGGGCCTGGTCTTCATCAAAATGTTTAATCGTGGCGTGAACGAAGCCCAAATGGGCCATCATCGCCTGCCGCGCGCCCTCGGCGTCGGAGGCAAAAATCGCGTCCATCACGGCCTGATGCTGTTCGGTCAGGCGGGCGAAAACCGGCGGCACAAGGTACATCCGCTGGCGGCTCTCCTTGACCGAGGACTGCAGAAGGTCGAAAAAGCCGCGCATGGTTTGCAGCAGCACCACGTTGTGCGACGCCTCGGCAATCGCCAGGTGGAAGCGGACGTCGGCCTGGGAGGCCAGATCCGGGTCTTCGCTCTGGGTGGCTTCAAAGCACAGGCGGATTTTCTCTTTTTCAGCATCGGTCGCCCGCATCGCGGCATGCCAGGCGGTGCTGGCCTCAATGGCGTGGCGGGCTTCGAGAATATCAAAACTGTAGTCGGGGTCGTCGGCGAGCAGCGTTTTCAGCGGCTGCACGATATTCTGTTCCGACCATGCCTCGTGCTGCCAGCGGACAAAGGTTCCGCCGCCGCGCCGGCTCAGCAGGAGCCCTTCGTTAACCAGCATCGCCAGCGCCTCGCGCAGCGAGTTACGCGACACGCCGAGCCGGGCGGCCAGCTGCCTTTCGGCGGGCAGTCGCATGCCCGCCTCGAGGTTTTGTTCTTCAATCAGCTCCCGCACGCGCTGGGCTACGTCGTCGGCGAGGCGCTTTGGCATCACTATCACGGGATCATCCAGGTTAAGACGTAGGCCTGCAGCGTGGTGATGACGCCGACCATGCAGGTAAAGATCAGGCTATGTTTGACGGTAAAGCGGAACAGGTCGGACTCCCTGCCCACCAGGCCTACTGCCGCACAGGCGATGGCGATGGACTGCGGGGAGATCATTTTCCCGGTGACTCCGCCGGTGGTGTTGGCGGCAACCAACAGGATATCGGAGACGCCGATTTGCTGGGCCGCGGTGGCCTGCAGCGCGGCGAACAGCGCGTTCGACGAGGTATCTGAACCGGTCAGGAACACCCCCAGCCAGCCGAGGAACGGCGAGAAGAAGGTAAACGCGTGGCCGGTATGCGCCAGGGCGAGCGCCAGCGTCGACGACAGTCCGGAGTAGTTCGAGATAAACGCGAACGCCAGAACCATGCCGATGGAGTAAATCGGCAGCGCCAGCTCCTTGAGCGTGCTGCCAAAGGTGATCAGCGCGTCTTTCGGCTTCATGCGCAGCCAGACCACGGAAAGTATCGCCGCGAACAGAATGGCGGTACCGGTCGCCGACAGCCAGTCGAATTTATACACCGCGGCGTAAGGCGTCGCGGCGCTGACCACCGGCGGCATGCGCGCGACCATCTTATCGAGGAACGGCACGGAGATATTGATCACGAAGTCGTACATCGCCCCGCCCGGCGCAAACAGGGCCTTAAACGGCGGGATGCTCCATAGCGTGACGGTGGCGGTCAGGAACAGGAACGGCGACCAGGCGCGAACGATCTGTCCGGCGGTGTAGTGCGTCCGGGCGAGGGTTTGATCGACCTGCGCGGCGCCCATATCGCCAAAGCGGAAGATGCGCACCGGCTGCCAGCGCTTGAGGAACAGGGTCAGACAGACCAGCGACACCAGCGAGGAGATGATATCCGGCAGCTCCGGGCCAAGGAAGTTTGAGCTGAGGTATTGCGCAATCGCAAAGGAGCCGCCGGCGACCATGACCGCAGGCCAGGTCTCTTTGACGCCGCGCCAGCCGTCCATAATCGCCATAATCCAGAACAGCACGATGATCGTCAGGAACGGCAGCTGGCGTCCGACCATCTGGCCGATGGCGAAGCTGTCGATACCGGTGACCTGGCCGGCGACCAAAATGGGGATCCCCATCGCCCCGAAGGCGACCGGTGCGGTGTTAACGATCAGGCACAGGCCGGCGGCGTACAGGGGGTTAAAGCCGAGGCCCACCAGCAGCGCGGCGGTAATCGCTACCGGAGCGCCGAAGCCCGCGGCCCCTTCAAGGAAGGCGCCGAAGGAGAAGCCGACGATCAGCATCTGCAGGCGCTGGTCGGGGGTAATGGAGAGAATGGACGAGCGGATAATCTCGAACTGCCCGGTCTTCACCGAAATCTTGTAGACGAATACGGCGGCAATAATAATCCAGGCGATGGGCCACAGGCCGTAGAAGAAGCCGTAGACCACCGAGGTCAGCGCGCGATCGACCGGCATTTTATAGAACAGCAGCGCTACCGCCAGAGCAATCGCGACGGTCCAGGTAGCGGCAACGTACCCTTTGAGCTTGAGCTTTATCAGGGCAAAAAAGAAAAACAGAATCGGTAGCGATGCGATAAAACTTGAGAGCCAGATATTACCGGCCGGATCGTAATTTTGTTGCCAGATGCTCATGCAGGTCTCCATCGGGCCACCACGATGCTGTGCTGAGTCTGCGCTCCTTGCAGGTCACATCGTTTGTAAAATTGGCCCAGCCAATAGGGGGTTGTAGGGTTAGCGACAACGAATGGTTAACCAAATGTTATTAATGGGCAATATGGTTGTGACGAAAAATGATGAATATGTGAACTATTTGACGGTTTAAGAAATAATTGGTTGGGCCAATCGGGGCGGAGTCAGGAGGGCGCGTCTTGAGAATGGAAAATCCCCTCTCCGGCCGGAGAGGGAAGGGGGATCAGAAGGCGATTTTAGAGAAGCCGGTCATTTCCGTGAGCTTCATTTCGCGACCCAGCGCGGTCATCGGGTGAACGATAACCAGGCCGCGCACGCTTTTTTTCAGCTTGCCCATATCGGCCTGCTCTTTTTTGGTGATCGCACGGCGGTGCGGCAGGCTCATGAGCTTTTGCGCTTCTTTGCTCAGCTTCTGGCCCTGAACGTCGCGCAGGCGCACGATTTCCGCTTCAATGGTCTCTTTTTCTTTGTCCAGCTCGGCGTATTTGTCCGCAGCTTCAACCAGCGACAGATCGGCCTGCTGATGACGGATGGCGTCGAGACGATCGCTCAAACGCTTGATTTCATTCTTTTCGACTTCTTTCATGGTGATTTAATCTATTAATAAAGGGGGTTCGACGCCATATAGTATGGGCTGTGAGGGCTGTTGTGGGTAGTTATTTATCGAAATTCCGCGGCTTTTCCCCGCGAAGTATCCTGCAAGATAAATTATAATTACTTGAATAATAAAGGTATTATTAATAAAATAGCGCTGGGTTTCGATTCTGTGAAGCTCGACGAAGCATAAGCACGTTTTCCTTAACCTCGGCCCTTTTTTTAGCTAATTCTTAATATGAGTATCCTTAAGAAGAGGAGGGCATAATGGCGAAAATTGGCGACGGCGTACCGCATATTATCGATAAGACGGTTGATTTTATGGCTTCAAGCCAGGCTTTTATGGAGTACCTGAAGAAATGCCCGCGCTTGCAGCACGTGCCGCGCGATATTCCGCAAAATAAAGAGGCGCTGTTTCTCAGTCGTCTGGAGTATTACAGGCAGCTGTATCGGCCAACCTGCGATGAGCATGAGCGGGAGTCAGAGCGTTAGTTTCTGAAAAGCTTTTTTTAAGCTGATTCTGGAAATCAGCTCGGTCAGAGACAGCATCATCGTTGAGCGGACAACCTGCTGGTAGCGCAGCTTCTGCATTGCCAGCAGCTCCTCATCGCTCTCATCAAACCGCGGCAGAGGCGGCAGCGCGCTGACGCAGTGCAGTTCACCAAAAGGCCCGAGGATCTCGTCGTCGGTAAAACCGTACTCGTTGCCGTCGTGGTTGAGCTCTTCGCGCAGGGCCATCAGCAGCTCGGCGTCTTCGTATTCGGCGCGACTAATCACCCCAAGGCCGTAAATCAGCTTCAGGCGTACGGAAAGGTCGCCCAGCGGCCCGTCGCCATCCAGCAACGGTTCCACTGCGTATTTCACCGCGTAATCATCTTTGCGGAAGACCTGAAGCACCAGGATATTTACCGCCTCAGTGAGTAGCTCGACGGCGGCGATCAGGAAGCTTCGTACGGTTTTGCCAGCATTCAGACGCTCAAGCACGCGGTTTTCAAATGCCTGTGTTTCTTCCATTATTGCCTGCATATCTGACAGGAGTAGTAGTGGGCGCGGTTCGTGCCGCGCCTGTTCGTGCCTCATTTGATGGCGTTATAGTCGTTAACGGCCTCCAGCACCACGTCGCTTGCGGCATCCAGACCGGAAATCTGTGCCAGCGCAGCCTGCGGGCCTTTCTCAGCAATCAGCGCTGCCAGCTCCTGCGCCTGCGGGTCTTCAGCGCAGCGGAAGTGCATCGCAGCGGCGATCCCCTGCACCAGGTTTCGGTGCGGCAGAGCGTATTCCAGCGTGCCGAGCAGCGGCTTAATCAGGCGGTCGCCCGCGCTGAGTTTACGCAGCGGCTGGCGGCCAACGCGCTCAACGTCATCTTTCAAATACGGGTTCTCGAAACGACCAAGAATCTTCTGGATATAGGCTGCGTGCTTCTGGGCATCAAAGCCGTAGCGTTTGATCAGTACCGCGCCGCTCTCTTCCATGGCCCCTTTGACGACGGCGCGAATTTTCTCATCGAGGATCGCGTCGCGAATCGTCTGGTGACCCGCCAGTTTTCCGAGGTAGGCGGTTATAGCATGTCCGGTGTTTAAGGTGAATAGCTTACGCTCGACAAATGCCATCAGGTTGTCGGTTAACTCCATGCCCGGAATGGCGGGCAGAGCGCCCTTAAACTGGGTTTTATCGACAATCCATTCGCTGAAGGTCTCCACGGTGACTTCCAGCGGATCGTGGGTCGCGGACGCGGACGGCGGCACAATACGGTCAACGGCGGAATCGACGAAGCCGACGTGGGCTTCAACCCAGGCTTTGTCTTCTTCGGCCAGCGCGTTAAAGACGTGGCCCTTCAGTTGGCTTGTTCCGCGTACCATATTTTCACAGGCAATGATGTTCAGCGGGGCTTCAATCCCCTGCGCCTTGCGCTTTACCAGCCCTTTGGCAATGGCCGGGGCGATGCGCTCCAGCACGACCGGGCCGACGGCGGTGGTGACGAGGTCAACGCTGGCAATCAGCTCAACGACCTCATCGCCGATGCTGCTCACGGCGTTGACGCCGGATACGGTATCCACCTGCTCATTTTCGCCGACCACGTGAACCTGATAGCTATGACGGACGTTAAGGGCATCCAGAACGACCTGATTCACATCGGCAAATGTTAAGGTGATCCCCGCGTCGGCCAGCAGTTTACCGATAAAGCCACGCCCGATATTACCTGCGCCAAAATGTAATGCTTTCATAGTATTAACCTTCAATTAATGTTTTTACCTGAGAGGGCTGGGGTGAGGCTTTTTCCCTCACCCTAACCCTCTCTCCGGCATGCGGAGAGAGGCCAGTCTCTTTCTCGTTATCCCGGACGCCGGCACCAGCGCCGCGTCCGGGCAACGGGCTACGCTTTGTTCAGCAGCGCCAGCACTTCTTCTACGCTGGTGGTGTGCGTCAGGCGCTCAATTACCGTCTCATCGTCCAGGGCGTTGGTCAGGCTGGTGATGACCTGGATGTGTTCGTTGTTGCGGGCGGCGATGCCGATGACCAGACGGGCAATATCATCTTCATCATCGCCAAAACGCACGCCCTGCGGGTACTGACAGAACACCACGCCGGTTTTCAGAACGCGATCTTTCGCTTCGATAGTGCCGTGCGGTACCGCGATGGACTCACCCAGATAGGTGGAGGTCAGCTTTTCACGATCCAGCATCGCCTGCACGTATTCCGGTTCGACGTAGCCGCCTTTAACCAACTGCTCACCGGCAAAGAGGATGGCCTCTTCTTTGGTCGCCGCGTGACGACCGAGGAAGATATTTTCCGCCCCGAGCCGGAACAGGTGGGTATCGGCAGCGTCAAAGCTGTCCTGCAGGCTGCCGCGAACCTTCTCTTCGTTATCGGTATGACGCTGCGCCGCGACCAGGCGTTCGGTCAGGCTGGTGTACAGGCCGCTGTCGAGGAAGTTGGTCAGTGAAATATGCTGAGCCTGCGGTACCTGGCGCATGGCGCGCTCGGTCAGGTCGCGGTGGGTAATCACCAGGTCAACATCAGGCGGCAGGTTGTTAATCGCACAGTTGGTGACGGAGATATTGCTCAGTCCCGCATCCTGTACTTTCTTACGCAGCACGCCTGCGCCCATGGCGCTGGAACCCATACCGGCGTCGCAGGCAACGATGATTTTGCGCACGTGGCTCAGGTCGTTAGCAACATCGCCGGCGGCCAGCGGCGTCGCCGCGCCTTTGGATGCTGACTTCATATCCTGCATACGGCGGGTGGCCGCATCGATATCCTCTTCTTCTTTCACTTTGCTGGTTTTCAGCAGAATGGCGGAGACCACGAAGGAGACGGCCATAGCGGCAATAATCGCCGCGATGTTGGCAAAATAGGCACCTTTCGGCGTCATTGCCAGCACCGCCAGGATGGAGCCCGGAGAAGCCGGAGACACCAGGCCACCGTTGAGGATAGTCAGGGTGAACACACCGGTCATACCGCCGAGGATAACGGCGAGGATCAGACGCGGGTTCATCAGCACGTACGGGAAGTAGATTTCGTGAATACCGCCGAGGAAGTGGATGATTGCCGCGCCGCCTGCTGACTGCTTGGCATTACCGCGACCAAAGAACATGTACGCCAGCAGCACGCCCATCCCCGGGCCCGGGTTCGCTTCAATCAGGAAGAAGATTGATTTGCCCAGCTCGTGGGACTGCTGAATGCCCAGCGGCGAGAAGATACCGTGGTTGATGGCGTTATTGAGGAACAGGATTTTCGCCGGTTCTACGAAGATAGACGCCAGCGGCAGCATGTCGTGCACCACCATGAAGTTAACGCCCGCCGCCAGTATTTTGGACAGGACTTCAACCGCAGGGCCAATGCCGAGAAACGCCAGAATCGCCAGGATCATCCCGATGATGCCGGCGGAGAAGTTGTTCACCAGCATCTCGAAGCCGGACTTAATCTTACCGTCTACCCAGCTGTCAAAATGCTTAATCGCCCAGCCGCCAAGCGGACCGGCAATCATTGCGCCGAGGAACATCGGCATATCCGCGCCGACGATCACGCCCATGGTGGTAATCGCGCCGACCACGCCGCCGCGCTCGCCGCCAATCAGCTTACCGCCGGTGTAACCGATCAGCAGCGGCAGCAGGTAGGTAATCATCGGGCCGACCAGCTTCGCCAACGTCTCGCTTGGCAGCCATCCTGTCGGAATGAAAAGTGCGGTGATGATACCCCACGCGATAAACGCGCCGATATTTGGCATCACCATATTGCTAAGGAAACGACCAAAGCTTTGCACCTTGATCTTGATATCGGATGACATAAAACACCCCTTTTTCTGTTTTGCTTATCGCGTAGGCTAAAAGCCTGAGGCTTGTTGTTAATGTGGCGGCAGAGGAAGCCGGACCCTGATTGATAAAGCGAAATCTGGCACCGAATCGTAAAACTGTCCAGTCACCGGGCTTTTATGTGATGCAAGTCACATGAATATAGGCGATCGCGAGGTGTGTATAGTGATGTTCGTCACATAATGGCTGTGCAAAAAAGCGGCTGAGGGATAATTTGTCGCCAAAAATGCGCTTTAATGTGATAAATGTCACAATTTTGTATCTGATAATAATTATTTATATGTGATCATTGTCACAAAATATCGTCGCTTGTTTTTAGCGCCTGTGATCTCAGGCCGATTTCGCGGGCTGGCGTTGGCCCATGCGGATCGGTCGCGCAGCGGCCCGGGCTGATTGCCGCGATGTCCCGCCTGCCTTTTGCCTGCTCCTGAACCATACTTAGATTTTTGTTGGCGAAAGGAGCAGGCAATGAAACTGATCGGCAGCTATACCAGTCCCTTTGTGCGCAAAATTTCCGTCATACTGCTGGAAAAAGATATTCCCTTCGAGTTCGTCAATGAATTCCCCTACGGCGAGGCCAGCGGCGTCGCCAAATATAATCCGTTAGGCAAGGTCCCGGCGCTGGTCACCGACGACGGAGAGTGCTGGTTCGACTCGCCGATTATCGCGCAATATCTGGAACTACTCGGCGTAATGCCGGATATGCTGCCGAGCGATCCGAAGGCGGCGCTGAAGGTACGCCAGCTGGAGGCGCTGGCTGACGGGGTGATGGAGGCGGCGCAGGCGCTGGTGCGAGAAAAGGCGCGTCCGCCGGCGCAGCAGTCGGAAACGGAGCTGCTGCGCCAGCGTGAGAAGGTGGCCCGCGGCCTTGACGCGCTGGAGGGGTACGCGGCCGACGGCACCCTGCGCGGGGATGAGATTAACCTGGCGTCGATCTCCGCCGCCTGCGCCATCGCCTATCTTAACTTCCGCCGCGTGGCGCCGGGCTGGTGCGCGACCCGGCCTCGGCTGATTGCGCTGGTTGAGGCGCTCTTTCAGCGCGCCAGCTTTGCCCGCACCGAACCGCCAAGGACTTGACCCAGGCAGGTAACAGTTTGCGCGTGCAGGCGTTACAATTGTCGCTCAATTGTTGACTCCCTCTCCCGTCGGGAGGGGGGAAAATAACCTATCGCCAGGCTCATTCATGACAACCGATACTCGTGCGCTTTACACCCAACTTCCGGCCACCGACCGTCTGCTCCGCGATCCCGCTTTTTCATCCGCGCTGGCTCAATATGGCCATGCCCAGGTCGTTGCCCTGCTGCGCCAGATGCTGGAGCAGGCGCGGCAGCACGTTCGCCTGAGCCAGGCGCTGCCCGACTGGTGCGACGACTGGGCGCGGGAGGCCGAACGGCGGCTGGCGCAAACGGCGGAAAGCGCGCTGCGTCCGGTTTTCAACCTGACGGGAACGGTCCTGCACACCAATTTAGGCCGCGCGATTCAGGCCGAGGCCGCGGTGGAGGCGGTTACGCAGGCGATGCGGGCGCCGGTTACCCTTGAATATAGCCTCGACGACGGCGGACGCGGCCATCGCGACCGCGCGCTGGCGGATCTGCTGTGCCGCCTGACCGGCGCGGAGGATGCCTGCATCGTCAATAACAACGCGGCGGCGGTACTGCTGATGCTGGCGGCAACGGCCGGCGGCAAAGAGGTCGTTCTCTCGCGCGGTGAGCTGGTGGAGATTGGCGGCGCGTTTCGCATCCCCGACGTGATGCGTCAGGCGGGCTGCGTTTTACACGAGGTGGGCACCACCAACCGCACCCACGCGAAAGATTATCGCCAGGCCGTGGGGGAGAATACCGGCCTGCTGATGAAGGTGCATACCAGCAACTACAGCATTGAAGGCTTTACTAAAACCGTGGATGAGGCGGAGCTGGCGGCGATAGGACGCGAGCTGGATATTCCGCTGGTGGTCGATCTGGGCAGCGGTTCGCTGGTGGACCTGAGCGAGTACGGCCTGCCGAAGGAGCCGATGCCGCAGGAGATGATCGCCGCCGGCGTCAGCCTGGTGAGCTTCTCCGGCGACAAGCTGCTGGGCGGCCCGCAGGCGGGGATTATCGTCGGTAAAAAGGCGATGATTGCCCGCCTGCAGCAGCACCCGCTCAAGCGCGCGCTGCGCGCCGATAAGATGACCCTTGCGGCGCTGGAGGCCACCCTGCGCCTCTACCTGCATCCGGAAACCCTCGCCGAGCGCCTGCCCACGCTGCGCCTGCTGACCCGCAGCGCCGAAGACATCCACGCTCAGGCGGCGCGCCTGCAGCCGCGGCTTGCCGCGCACTACGCTGACTTTGAGGTGCGGATTGAGCCCTGCCTGTCGCAAATCGGCAGCGGCTCGCTGCCGGTGGACCGCTTGCCCGGCGCCGCGCTAACCTTCACCCCGCGCGATGGCCGGGGCAGCCGGCTGGAGGCGCTGGCTGCCCGCTGGCGGACGCTGGCGGTGCCGGTGATTGGGCGAGTTAGCGATGGCCGCCTGTGGCTGGATTTGCGCTGCCTTGAAGATGAATCGAGGTTTATGGAGATGTTATTACCATGATTATTGCCACCGCCGGACACGTTGACCACGGTAAAACCACGCTGCTGCAGGCGATTACCGGCGTGAATGCCGATCGCCTCCCGGAAGAGAAATCCCGCGGGATGACCATCGATCTGGGCTACGCCTACTGGCCGCAGCCTGACGGCCGGGTGCTGGGCTTTATCGACGTGCCGGGCCACGAAAAGTTTTTGTCCAATATGCTGGCGGGGGTGGGCGGGATTGACCACGCGCTACTGGTGGTGGCCTGTGATGATGGCGTGATGGCGCAGACCCGCGAGCATCTGGCGATCCTGCAGCTGACGGGAAAGCCGTCGTTGACCGTTGCGCTAACCAAGGCCGATCGCGTGGAGGCGCAGCGCGTGGACGAGGTGCGCGCCGACGCAGAAGCGGTGCTGGCGGAGTTTGGTTTTACGCACGCCGCGCTGTTTGTCACCGCCGTACCGTCCGGGCGCGGAATTAGCGCGCTGCGTGAGCATCTGCTGCAGCTCTCTGAGCGCGGGCATCCGCAGCATCAGCGCTTTCGCCTGGCGATCGACCGCGCCTTTACCGTTAAGGGCGCGGGGCTGGTGGTCACCGGTACGGCGCTCAGCGGCGAAGTGAAGGTCGGCGACACGCTGTGGCTTACCGGCGTTGATAAGCCCGTGCGCGTGCGCGGTCTGCACGCCCAGAACCAGCCGGTCGAGCAGGCGCGGGCCGGCCAGCGCATTGCGCTCAATATCGTCGGCGATGCGCAAAAAGAGGCGCTAAACCGCGGCGACTGGCTGCTGTCGGTTCAGCCTCCCGAAGCGTCCGAGCGGGTGATTGTCGAACTGCAGCGCCACGCGCCGCTCACCCAGTGGCAGTCGTTGCATATCCATTATGCCGCCCGCCATATTACCGGCCGCGTGTCGCTGCTGGAGGGGGAGCTGGCCGAGCTGGTGCTCGATAGCCCGCTGTGGCTGGCGGATAACGATCGCCTGGTGCTGCGCGATATCTCCGCCCGCAGCACCCTGGCAGGCGCCAGAGTCGTGACGCTCAATCCGCCGCGCCGCGGCAAGCGTAAGCCGGAATACCTGCAGTGGCTGCATACGCTGGCGAGCGCCGACGACGACGCCCGGGCGCTGGAGGTGCATCTGCAGCGTGACGCGGTGCGCCTCGATGATTTTGCCTGGGCCCGGCAGCTGAGCGAAACCGGCCTGGCCGCGCTGACGGGCCAGCCCGGCTATCTGCAGGCGGGCAGCAGCCTGCTAAGCGCCCCGCTGGCGGCGCGTTGGCAGAGCAAATTAATCGACGCGCTGACGCGCTATCACGATCAGCATCGCGATGAGCCGGGTACGGGACGCGAGCGCCTGCGGCGCATTGCCCTGCCAATGGAGGACGAAGGGCTGGTGCTGCTGCTGATTGAGCAGATGCGCGAAAGCGGGGTTATCCACAGCCACCACGGCTGGCTGCATCTGCCGGAGCACAAGGCGGGCTTTACCGATGAGCAGCAGGCCATCTGGCTACGGGTGGTCGATCTGTTTGCCGATGAGCCCTGGTGGGTGCGCGATCTGGCAAAAGAGAGCGGCGTTGAAGAGTCTTTAATGCGCGCGGTGCTGCGCCAGGCGGCACAGCAGGGCGTGATTACCGCGATCGTTAAGGATCGTTATTACCGCAACGATCGGATTGTCGAATTCGCCGGGCTGATCCGCGAGCTGGATCTCGAAAGGGGATCGACCTGCGCCGCTGATTTCCGCGATAAGCTGAACGTCGGCAGAAAGCTGGCGATCCAAATTCTCGAGTATTTTGACCGCATTGGCTTCACCCGCCGGCGCGGAAACGATCATATTCTGCGCGATAGGGCCCTGTTTCTATAAGCATCAATGGGTCATTCCCGGAGGAGGCGCTTGACGCGCCCGTCCGGGCTAGAATGGCGGCAGATTGTCTCCCCACTCAGCGCAGCTTGAGCGGGGGACGGTTTTCGAGGGAGGTAGTCAGGTCCTACGCGTTTATTCGTCCGCTTCTTTCACCCAGATACGCATCTCTCCTTCGCCGCGGTTGGCCCAGCTAAACCACGGGATAAAGGTTAAGGTCTGCGGCTGACGCACGGCCGAAGCACGGTCGTAATTCCACAGCGCCTGGCTTTCGGCATTCTCCGCCGTTTGCTTATAGCCCGGCGCCTGGAGAAGTATCTTATGAGCAAAAATCCCCTGGCCTTCAAAAGCGCTGAATTGTGCGTGACGCGGCAGCTGTAGGTTATGCAGCTGCTCGCCGTTATCCGCCTGCTCCAGGCAATAAACCAGCGGGCCTCGCTGGACGGCGACCTGGCCTGCCTGATGCCGCACCAGCGGGTTACCGTAAATGCGGCGCACCGGCATCGGCAGCGTTAACAGAAGCGTGTCGCCTTCCTGCCAGCGGTGGCTAATGTGCAGATAGCCTTTGCGCACATCCTGTGGAACTGGCACACCGTTCAGCGTTACCTGCGGCTTGTCGCACCAGTCCGGCAGGCGCAGCGCCAGGGTATGGTCGATTGGTATGGGCGAGTCGATTGCTATTTTCACCTGCTCCTGCCACGGATAGTTGCCGCTGATACGCAGCCGTAAGGTCTTATCACCCACCGGGATCTCGGCGCTGTTGCCGACATACAGGTTGATGTACAACGCGTCGTCATGCGGCGTGTAGATGTAGTGCCCCAGCGAGGTGAGCACGCGGGCGATGTTCGGCGGGCAGCAGGCGCAGCCGAACCAGCGCTGGCGAACGGGCTTAACGTGGTCATAGATATGATTGAATTTTAATGATTTAGGATGCACTTCCAGCGGGTTGACGTAGAAGAAGTGCTTACCATCCAGCGCCATTCCGCCCAGAACCGTATTGTACAAGGCGCGCTCCATGACGTCGGCGTACTGGCTGTCGGCTTCCATTTCCAGCATCCGGCGAGCAAACATCATCAGGCCAATGGAGGCGCAGCTTTCGGCATAGACCGTGTCGTTTGGCAGGTCGTAGTCGCTGCTGAAGGCCTCGCCGCTGCTCTGTGAGCCAATACCGCCGGTAATATACAGCTGACGCTGAACCATATTGTTCCACAGGCGCAGGCAGTCCTGACGTTTACCTTCGTCCTGGCTTAAGCGAGCGAGATGGGCGACGCCGGTCATCAGGTAGACAAAACGCACCGCGTGGCCGATGGCGACGGGCTGCTCGGCAATCGGCTGATGCGCCTGGCTATAGGCCTTATCCATCACTATCCACGCCGGGCCGTAGGTGTTCCACCAGGAGGTTTTGCCGCGTTTTTCGTATTCGATATCGTAGAAATGCGGCTGCGTTCCGCGCTCCTCGACGAAGTAGTTCACCAGCGCCAGGTAGCGCGACTCCTGAGTCACGTCATACAGGCGCATTAACGCCAGCTCGATCTCCGGATGTCCAGGATAGCCGTGCAGCTGGTTTTCGCCGGGGCCAAACACGCTATCGATATGGTCGGCGAGGCGGCAAACTACCCCCAGCAGCCGACGCTTCCCGGTTGCCTGGAAGAAGGCCACGCCCGCTTCAATCATGTGCCCGGCGCAGTAGAGTTCGTGGCACTCGGCGAGGTTAGTCCAGCGATCTGCTGGCGCTTTGACGGTGAAATAAGTGTTCAGATAGCCATCTTCGCACTGGGCGGCGGCTACCAGTTCAATCACCTCATCGGCGGTTTTTTCCAGCTCGGCGTCAGGCTTCTGACACAGCGACCAGGCCACCGCTTCCAGCCATTTCGCCACGTCGCTGTCCTGAAATACCATTCCGTAAAACTCCCCCTCCTGCCGCCCTGCGGCGATGCGGAAGTTTTCTATCGCATGGCTTGGGTCAGCCTCGTCGATACGGTCATTGAGCGCATCCCACTGGTAGGGGATCACCACATCGCGCACCAGCTGCTGGTACTGGCCAAGAAACGGATCGCTGATTTTCAGCGTGTGTAGATTGACTTCCATTACGGACATGACGGACTCCTTAAGGCTGAACGTGACGGGTGCGCAGGTCGGTGGCAATGCGCGCCATCATAGGATTATTGAGCTTGCAGGCGCGGATCGAGAAGGCCAGCAGCAGATGGAAAAGAGCGGGCAGCAGGGTTTCCATTGAGGAGATCCCGGACAGCGACAGGGCGGTTTGGTTGCCAGCGCCTGGCTGATAGGCCACGTAGATAAAGATCAGGCTGATAATTCCGGCACTGGAGGCCCACGCCAGCTTGATAAAGAACAGGTTGAAGGCAAAGTTCATCCCGGAAGAACGTACGCCGGTTTTCCATTCGCCGTAGTCGTCAGAGAAGGCCATCAGCGAGAAGTGCAGCGGCAGGGTGAAGCCGAGAATAATGCCGTTGCCGAGAATGACCCCCAGCCACAGGGTCTGGTATGCCGGGCCGGTCGGTAAAAACCACATCGCGATGGCCAGCGCGGCCAGCACCAGGTTGGTGTAGTAGTAGAGCCTGACGGTATCGAAGCGGCGTGAAAGCAGGTTGATGATGACGGAGCCGAAAATCGACGCGAAGGTCACCATGGTGAAAAATAGCGAGGTGTAGCCGGTGGACCCCTCAAGGACGTAGGTGATGAAGTACATGTAGCCGCCGCCGCGGATATTAAAGACGTTGATCAGCAGGAACGACATCACCAGCATCAGCAGCAGCTGGTCGTTTTTACGCAGGCCGGCGATATGCTCCCGCAGGGTAAATTTACCCATCATGTCCAGAGAGACGCGTTCGCGAACCCAGAAGAAGCAGCACAGGAACATCACCACCGCAATGGCGCAGAGTACGCCGACGCCATACTGATAGCCCTGGGCCGTGTTGCCCTGACCGAGCACTTTTACCAGCCACGGCAGCCCGACGGAGACCAAAAATCCTGCTACGCCGCACAGGACAAAGCGCCAGGCCTGGCACGAGATAACCTCGCTATGGCGCGTGGTCATGGTGTTGATCAGCGCGCAGTACGGCACGTTAATTGCGGTGTAGCTCATCGACAGCAGCAGGTAGGTGCCGAATGCCCAGGCGATTTTTACCCCCATGCTGGCATCGGGTACGGTAAAGGTCAGGACGCCTATAATCCCGATCGGCACGGCGATCCACAGCTGCCAGGGGCGAAAGCGTCCCCAGCGGCTTTGGGTGCGGTCGGCCAGAACGCCCATGATTGGGTCGGAAATCGCGTCGAAAACGCGCAGGGCCAGGAACAGGGTTCCAACCAGCGCGGGCGTCAGCCCAAAGACATCGGTATAGAAAAAAGTTAAAAAGTTCATGATCAGGCAGGTAATGACCGTTCCGCCTGCATCCCCCAGCCCATAGCCTATTTTTTCACGTACGGATAATTTATCGTCCAGCGCTTTTTGCGCCGAATCGGTTGTAGAAATTAATGTCGAAGTCATGGAGAACGCCTCACGTATTCGGAGATTTTGTTTCCAGAAAATAAGCCGCCTGGTTGTGGCTCTTGTTGTGTGGTTTGCAAAGTACCTTTTTATTTTGCATTGAATTCACCACACAACAAGGGAAGGGAAAAGTACAAAAAGGTGATGATTCCGACCTGATTGAGAAAATGTGATTTCGATCCGCTCAGCCATGCTGTTTTCGTTAATAATCAATAATAAGTTGGTTATTTTCGTCACGTAATAGCGAGAGTTGACATAGTTATGCTCGAATTATCCATAGTACTTCCGATCCGGGTACAAAACGGAGGGTTATTTATTTCGCGCGGCGTGGGAAGCCACCCGTCGCGTACCCTGGATTCCTGGGAAGCTATTTTTGTTGAAAAGGGGACATTAACGATCCGTGAAGAGGATAAAATTTTCACGGTAAAGTCAGGAGAAAGTTTATTACTCTGGCCGCAACGCCGTCATGTCGGCGTGGGGGAATTTCCGGCAGATTTAAAGTTCTACTGGCTGCATTTTGAATTAACTCCGGCGGTGGAGAAAAAAGCGCAACAATCGGTGTTGATGTTACCGCAGCACACAACGTTGAGTGACCCACAATATATGACCGGGCTATTTCGACAATTCTTAAATGAGCAGGAAAATGTGCACCGTAGCGTAGCGCTGGAATGTATTTTACTGCTGATTTTGCAGCAGATATCAGCCTCTGCGTTAAGCGAAAATGCGGGGAATAACCCAGGCATTGCGCTGGCCTGGAAAGCCCGTCAGATGATCGGTACGCACTTTCACCTGCCCATTTCGGCGTCGCTGCTGGCGAAAGAGCTGCACTGCAATGTGGACTATTTAGGCCGGGTTTATCGACGGGCCTTTCGTCTGACGTTAACCGAAGCCATTCACCGTCAGCGTGTGCGGGCAGCGGAGAAGCTGCTGATCGGCGATTCGCTGTCGCTAAAAGAGGTGGCGGAGCAGTGCGGTTTTCACGATGTGGGCTATTTTCGGCAAATTTTCCGCAAGCATACCGGCATCACGCCCGCCGCATGGAAGCGGCGGTATTGTAAGGAGCATATTAATTCGGTATGAGGTTCAGGTATAGCACGGTCTGGTGCCCTGGCCCCTGACGCTCTCCCACAGGAAGACCGTCAGGGGGCAGAGGGCTTACTCACTGCCCGTAATAGGCATTCGCTCCGTGCTTACGCAGATAGTGTTTATCCAACAATTCAGGCTGCATATCCGGCAGCTGGGGGGCCAGCTGGCGCGAGAACAGGCCCATATAGGCGCACTCTTCCAGCACTACCGCATTGTGCACCGCGTCATGGGCGTTTTTACCCCAGGCAAACGGGCCGTGGGAGTGCACCAGCACCGCCGGAACCTGCATCGGGTTCAGGCCGCGCTCTTCAAACGTTTTGACGATCACTTCGCCGGTCTCGTACTCGTACTCGCCGCCGATCTCTTCAGAGGTCATCAGGCGAGTGCACGGAATCGTCCCGTAGAAATAGTCCGCGTGGGTGGTGCCCCAGGCGGGCAGGTCCAGTCCGGCCTGTGACCAGATGGTGGCGTGGCGGGAGTGAGTATGCACAATGCCGCCGATCTCCGGGAAGCGACGATATAGCGCCAGGTGCGTTGGCGTATCGGAAGAGGGTTTCTTGCTGCCGTCCACCACCTTGCCGCTGGCGATATCCACCACCACCATATCTTCGGCTTTCATCACGGCGTACTCCACGCCTGAAGGCTTAATCACCATCAGTTTGCCGGTTTCATCCACCGCGCTGACGTTACCCCAGGTGAAGGTGACAAGCCTGTGAGCGGGCAGCGCCAGGTTTGCCGCCAGCACCTCGGCTTTCAGTTGCTCTAACATACGAATCCTCCTTCCTCCATACGGGCTTCAATCCAGCGACGGGCCTGAATGATTTCCAGTACCGGCTCTTTGGCTTTTTCGGTCCACATCTCAATCAGAAATGAGCCGCGATAGTTCAGGTTCTGTAACGTGCTGAAGACGTTGACGAAATCGACGCATCCTTCGCCGAACGGCACATCACGGAACTGGCCTGGGCTGGTGTCGGTAACCGGCTGCGTGTCTTTCAGATGAATAGCGGCGATGCGGTCGATGCCCAGAGCCAGCTCTGCCGGGACGTCATTACCCCAGGCGCTGAGGTTGCCCACGTCCGGGTAGACGGCGAACCACGGCGAGGCGAGCAGCTGGTCCCATTTTTTCCACTTGGTGATGGAGTTCATAAACGCGGTGTCCATGATCTCCACCGCCAGCATCACCTGCGCCCCTGCGGCCTGTTCAACGGCCCACGCCAGCCCTTCGGCGAAGCGCTGCTGAGTGCCCGCGTCATGCTCTTCGTAATAGACGTCGTAACCGGCGAGCTGGATGGTGCGGATACCCAAATCGCGCGCCAGCCTGATGGCTTTGGTCATGATGTCCCTGGCGCGCTCGCGCACGGCTTCGTCGCGGCTGCCGAACGGAAAACGGCGGTGCGCGGAAAGGCACATCGACGGAATTGACACATTGGTTTCCAGCATCGCTTCCACTAACGAGGCGCGCTGGGCGGTGGTCCATTCGAGTCGCGACAGGCGCTCGTCGGTTTCGTCGACGGACATTTCCACGAAGTCGAATCCGCAGCTTTTAGCCAGAACCAGACGTTCCGGCCAGGAGAGGTCTTTCGATAGCGCTTTTTCATAAATACCTAATGGATGGTTACGCATGATTACGCTCTCCAGATGTCGCGAATGCGGGCGTGGAACTCTTCAGCCACCTGCTGCGGATCGGCGGCGCTGGAAAGGGCGCGTCCGGCAATAAAGGCCTTGACGTTAATCTCTTTGAACAGCGGCAGGTCGGCAGGGGTGATGCCCCCCGTGACGGAGAGCTGCAGGCCGATATCCGACAGCGCTTTCATGCGCGCCAGATCCACTTCGCCCCACTGCTGGCCGCTCGCCTGGGCGTCGCGCCCGCGGTGATAAATCGCCTGACGCACGCCGGTGCTGTACCAGTCGCGGGCATCGTCGAAGGTCCAGTTACCAAACAGCTCGATTTGGATTTCACCGCCGCGTGCGGCAGCAACGGCGTGACCTTTCTCGATGGTGGCCAGCGGTGCGGCACAGATGATGGTCATCCAGTTGGCACCCGCTTCCAGCGCCTGCTGGGCCAGGGTTTCCCCGGCGTCAGCGACTTTCCAGTCGGCGACGATCGTTTTTTCCGGGCATTGGGCGCGCAGGGCGCGAATGGCGTTTAGCCCCTCGCTCAGGCAGAGAATGGTGCCTGCCTCTACGATATCCACGTGGTCCTTTAGCAACGCAACATCGCGCTGGGCGGCGGCAAGATCGGTGTGATCGAGCGCCAGCTGCAGTAATGGTCGGCTCATAAAGAGTGCTCCTTAATACGGGCGTGAAAGCCCTGAAGTGCTTCAATTAAAATCTGGTAACGGTGGTATTTGCGCTGGTAGGCCGTGTGGGCGTTCATGTCCGGCATCAGGGTGCGCATTTCGTAGCTGAGGGTCCGCTGGGCGTCGGCGAAGTTGGCGTAAACGCCGGTGCCGACGAGGGCTGCAATGGCGGCACCAAAGCAGCCGGTCTCTTCCACCTGCGGCAGCTCAACGGGCAGGCCGCTGACGTCAGCCAGCATCTGCATCCACACCGGGGAGTGCGCCGGGCCGCCGGTGACGCGCAGGGAGCGTACTTCGGTAAAGCGTTCGCGCATGCGGTTGAGGTGCGTCATGTGGCTAAACACCACCCCTTCATAGACCGCCTGTAACAGGTGCGCTCGGGTGTGCAGCGCCTGCATGCCGTAAAAGCCGCTGGTCATATCAAGCCCGGCGTTACTGCCGTACAGGAAGGGCAGGAAGAAGACATCGCTGGTGGCCTTCGGCAGGCTGGCGACGAGCTTGTTGATTTCATCAAAGCTGATATCGCCAAATTGTGCGGTCAGCCATTCGAGGTTGCCGGAGGAGGTGGGACTGGCTTCGTGGACGATGTACTGGCCATCGTTGACGTAGCGTCCATAGACGAAGGGGTGCGCTTCGTTATCGCGCAGCCCTTCAGCGATGCCGCTGGTGACCGCCCAGGTTCCCATCACGGCGTTCAGCGTGTACTCGTCATCCAGCCCGGCGCAAAGCGCGGTAGAAACCACATCAAACAGACCGCCCACGACGGGCGTTCCCGCCGCGAGACCGGTCATGGCGGCTGCCTGAGAGGTGATTTCACCGCTGATTTGGGATGAACCGACAATGGGCGGCAGCGCAGCGTCGATTTCGCTGATGCCAAGCCACTGCGTCAGGCAGGGATCGTACTGCCCGGAGGTCATATGGTAGAGGTTGGATTCAGAGATATTGCTCTCTTCGCATCCCTTCACGCCGGTGAGGCACCAGCGCAGATAATCGTGGCCCATCATCACGCAGCCAATTTGCGCGTAACGCTGCGGCTCGTGCTCTTTCACCCAGCGCAGCAGTGAAGCCGGGTGCCCGGTCCATAAGGTCTGGCGCGTTAACGGATAGAGCTTTTGTGGAATGCCGTCCTGCTGCCAGCGTTTGACGATCTCCATCGCGCGGCGATCGGAAGAGAGGATCGCGGTGCCCAGCGGCTGGTCATTTTTATCCAGTAAAAACAGCCCCTTGCCCTGAGCGGAAATGCCGACGCCCCTGATTTGTTCACCGCGAACGCCGGTGCGCCGCAGCAGACGGGAAATGGTTGTCGCGCAGTGCTGCCACAATGCCGCCATGTCGCGCTCCGCCCAGCCGGGCTGCGGGCTGAGGGTCTGAACGGACTGGCGTTCAATATCGAATTCTTTACCCTGGCTGTTGTACAGGCCTGCTTTCAGATAAGTACCGCCACAATCGATACCCAGCCAGAAGGTCTCTTTTTCACTCATCTTTTTTTCCTGGTTTGCACCCTCTCCCGCCGGGAGAGGGTTGGGGTGAAGGCGTCAGATCGCGCGTTTCGGTGCGTTGACCGCACCGACAGACGAACTGTTGGCGTCGCACCTGGACGGCAGCAGCAGCGCCATCAGCGCGGCAATCGCCAGTGAAATCGCCAGGCAGTAAACGCCCGCATCTTTGCTGTAAAGAGTGATCAGCACGCCTACGGCATACGGGCCGCAGAAGCCGCCGAGGTTGCCGAGGGCATTGATCACGCCGCGTGCGCCGCCGGCCATTTCGGCGCTGAACAGACGGGCAGGAATGGTCCAGAACACCCCGGCAGCGGACTGCAGGAAGAAGCCACAGCCGACCAGCGCGGTGTACGACAGCCAGACGCTCTCTTTCAGCACAACGGAAAGGAACATGCAGGTGGCGAAACCAATCAGCGGCAGGGAGACGAACAGCTTGCGTTTGCCGGTGCGGTCAGACAGGGAAGAGAACAGGAACATCCCGGCAATTGCCCCGACGTACGGCAGAATGGCGAGCATCCCGACCTGGCCCATACTGGTGTGGGTCAGCTCTTTCAGGATGGTCGGTAGCCACAGGGTGTAGCCGTAAATCCCGGTCTGGTAGAAGAAGTTCAGGGCAATCAGCTGCCACATCGTGCGGTCAGAGAGCACGGCGCCCAGAGAGGCATTCACCGTGGTTTTACCGGCAATGGCGCGCTGTTCAGCGGCCAGGGTTTCCACCAGGTATTTTTTCTCTGCGTCGGAAATCCAGCGGGCTTCCTGCGGGCGGTCATAAACGGTCAGCGCCCATATCACCAGCACGACGAGGGAGAGCAGGCCTTCGATGATGAACAGCCAGCGCCAGTCGAGGGCGGTGATGATCCAGCCAGAGAGTGGGGCGGTGATGATCCCGGCGATCGGCACGAACATGATGACGATGGCGTTAGCGCGGCCGCGCTCGGCATCCGGGAACCAGTTGCTGATCATGGTGAGTACCACAGGCAGCATGCCGCCTTCCGCCACGCCCAGCAGGAAGCGCAGTGCCAGCAGCTGGTAGTGGTTGGTAACAAGCCCGGTGAATACGGAAATTACCGCCCACGCCACCAGCGACCAGCCGATGAATTTTTTGCCGCTGCCGTGAACGGCGATTTTGCCGCCTGGTACCTGTAAGAAGAGATAGCCGAGGAAGAAAATACCGCCAGCCAGGCCTGCCATCGTCGCGGTGATGCCTAAATCCTGATCCATCCCGCCGGGCATGGCAAAGGCAATATTCACGCGGTCCATATACGAAATAATACACGCGATAAGAATCGGAGGAATAATTCTTAACCAGCGTTGGCGCGGGATAGCCGCGGTTGTAGCGTAAGAGGAAGTGTTCATATTAATCTCGTGTTTAAATTAACTGGCCTTGCGATTAAATTAACGCTTTATATTTATTGTTGGGCTATGTTTAACGCGTTAATGCCATCGCGTAATATGGCTATGCGATGATTCGCATCAGCATTAGCATCAATTTCCAGTAACTTAATACCGGCAAACTGTAATTTTGCTGGGTCAGCCACATTAAATAATTCTTTTGCGTGAGCCGCCGTTAACAGGCTTTGCGGGCAGAACGGCGCGAACGGTGTGTGCAGGTCAGTCCATTCGCCGTACGGCCCTTCGGTCGCGGTGCCAGAGAACATCAGCGCCCCCAGTTTTCCTGCGGCATGTACCGCCTGAGCGTGCGTCAGCGGCAGGGCGGCGTTACGCCCTTCAATCGCCGAACGCGCCCAGTTGATGCAGATATCAATGCTGTAACCTGCCAGGACCGCCAGCACGTTTTCCAGCGGTAGAAAGCCTTTGCGTGGCGCGGGCTGGTTCATGGCATCACAATGTTCCAGTACCAGTGAGCATGACCAGTCCCAGCCCGCAATCTCTTTGATTGAGCGTGCGAAGGCATCGGTTGCCTGCCCCACGTTCGTATTGCCCGCAAGCGGGGCTGCCTGCAGCTCAAGGGAGATGACCTTGCCGGCAAAGCGTTTGTTTAGCGCATTGATTTTGTTGAGTAAATGACGATGGAATTCGACGCATGCCAGGCGCTGCGCTTCATCGCTGGAGGCCAGGCCGAAAGCGGTGTTGCCGCCGCCACGGCGCCGCATCGTTTCCGGGATGGCCGTCACCACCATCTTCCACTCCTGCGGCGTATGCTGGAACAACCACTCATCGCCATAGGGGTGAAAGTTCTCATGGCATGGCTGCTCCAGCCCGCGGATGTGGGGCGTGTCCGCGAGTAAGCGCCAGAATTCCGTCTCTTCCTGTTCGCTCTTTTGGTGAAATGAGGGCGCGCAAGGGTATGCGCCGATGATATAACCGGCGTCATTTCTTTCCATTTTTCACTCCTTTTATTTATCGGCGTTCGACAAATAAATTACGGATTAATCTAAAGCGGAAATAGCAACCTTAACCACTATTTTCCTGATTGCCGTTTGCCGCTGTTTATTACAGGCGGGGCGGTGAACGTCCTGCGGGAAAAATATGGCGTAGTTCCCCGGTCTCATTTCTATTAACGATTCGTTTTCGCTGTCGTGATAGAAAATAATATCCCGCTGCTCAAGTAATTCTTCGCTTACTGCATTATTGCCGGTATCGATAGCAACACCGATCTGCTCTTCACCGGAATATAAAAACTGGATATCCAGGTAGCGGCGGTGGACTTCCGGGCGCAGCTCATCGTGCGGACGGGTGGTCAGGTCGAGGATCTGCGCGAAGATCGTACGCCCCTCGATTTCGACCACCCCGGTCTCCAGCTTGCTGAAGTCCGTGGTGCGCAAAAATTCCAGTGCTTTTTCAATCGCAGCCGGATACCGGCAGGCGTTGGGTTGAGAAATATGTCCATAAATCATGATGATATTCCTTACAGCGCTTTGATTTTTGCCCACACGCTGTCATCAACGGTGATTCCGTTGCGGCGGTTCTCTTCCAGCAGACGAGAAAACTCATGGCCGGGCAGACGGACCGGCACGTTTTCATCGGCACGTTCGGCGCTGGTGATGTAATCCATGATGCGCTGCAGCTTGGCGTCACGGGTGGCGCCGTCGATCAGCTTGTCCACTTCGATAGCAATAAAGACTTGCGAAATGTTGAACTCGTCGCTGTTGTCTTCAGTGACCGCAGCAACGGAAGATCCATCGGAGAGCAGGGTGGCGATCATGTCCAGCACGATGGAGAGGCCTGAACCTTTCCAGTAGCCCATCGGCAGAATACGGCGGTTTTTCTCGATGGGGGCCGGGTCCTTGGTCAGGTTGCCTTCGTCATCGAAGCCGCCGTCAACCGGCAGCTGGCGGCCTGCCAGACGGTTCACTTCCAGCATGCCGTAGGAGAACATCGACATCGACATGTCCACCATGGTGATCGGCGTAGACGGAATGGCGACGATCAGCGGATTCGTCCCGATGCGGCACTCTTTGGCACCCCACGGCGGCATCACGGCAATGGAGTTGGTCCAGCAGATACCGATGTAGCCTTTTTCCGCCGCCTGCCAGCCGTAGCTGCCGCCGCGCATCCAGTGGTTGGCGTTTCGCACCGCAACCAGGCCGATACCGTGGTCAGAAGCCAGTTCAATTGCCCGGTCCATCATTTTTTTGGCGGTCAGGTTGCCGATAGAACGCCGGGCATCCCACTGTTCAATCGCCCCCAGCGAAGCGGTGCGTTTCGGCTGGGCCTCCGGGATGATATCGCCGTTTTCCAACTGCTGAATAAAGCGTGGGAAACGGTTTACGCCGTGTGAATAGACTCCTGACTCGGTGGTGCGGGCGAACATTTCCGCGCAGGCATCGGCGGTTTCAGCCGCCACGCCGCGTGCCAACAGGACACGGTTAAACTCATTTTTAAGGTCTGAAAAACTCAATAACATACGCTTTCTCCATGACATCTTTTTGTTTCGCATAGTGGAATGTCATTCCACTAAATAGTATTAGGTTGCAAAATCGCGCCGGCAGGACCGGTGCGTTTCGGCGTTACTCCGGTTTATCCCTGAAGGCGGGATGGGGCGAGGGTCACCCGGTACAGCGATGTCGTCGCCGTAATAAACAGCGTATTCCCGTCGGGGCCACCTAAGGTGCAGTTAGAGACGCGCTCGGGGACCGCAATGGTTTCCAGTAACTCGCCTGCGGCGGAGAAAATCAAAATCCCCGTCTCGCAGCTGCAGTAAATATTCCCGTCCCGGTCGACGCAGAATCCGTCCGGAATACCCGGTTTGACCTGGGTTACGACGTGGGAAAATAACGCGCTATCGCCTTCAAGACGGTAAGCACGAATTTCCCGGCGGCCCTGGCTCGGAAAATCAATAACCGACATATCTGCCACGTATAGCCATTTATCATCCGGCGAAAAGGCCAGCCCGTTGGGGCGCTGGGTATCGCTGATGGCAATAGCGACCTGGCTACGCGCCTCATCAAATCGATAGACGTAGCAGCCAATCACCTGACTTGCGGCGCGATAGCCCTCTTCGTCACCGACGATGCCGTAGGGCGGATCGGTAAACCAAATCGACCCGTCCTGGCGCACCGCGATATCGTTGGGGGAGTTAAAGCGCAGCCCGTCGACTTTATCCACCAGCAGGGTGTGATTGCCTGCGGCGTCGGTACGGCTGATACCGCGCCGACCGTGCTCGCAGGTCAACAGACGCCCCTGCTTGTCCAGCGCGTTGCCGTTGGCATAGTGGGATTCAGCACGAAACACGCTGACGCCATTTTGCGCATCCCAACGGAACATCCTGTTGCCCTTCACATCGCTGAAAATCAGGCACTTCTGGTCTGCCAGCCACACCGGACCTTCCGCCCAGATGGCCGGTGAGCACAGGCGTTCAAAACTTCCCGTGACGGCTAACATCTCACTTCACGCCCCAGATGGCTTTGTAGCGATCGCGATAATGGTTGTCCGGGTCGAATTCGTTGTTCTGGCCGCCGTCGGCGCCGATGTTCTCCTTGGTTACCAGATGTGCCGGGGTGACATAACCCGACGGTTCTTTGCCCGCGAAGGCGCGGTTAAATTCATCCAGCAGCTGCCAGCCGTGCAGTTTCAGCGGCTCTGGTACGGTTGCGATCTGCGCTTTGCCTTCACGCACGCGCTGGTAGGCGGTAACGGAACCATCGCCGGCGGAGATGTTGTACGGCGGTTTATCTCCGGTGCCTTTGCCCGCGGTTTGCAGGGCCGGGGCCATAAAGTCGAAGTACAGATCGTTAATCGCCAGCGAGTATTCGAACCTGTCGCCATATTTTTGGATCAGGCTGTAGGTCATGCCCGGCATGCGGTTGGAGGTGTCGGCAAGCGGGGTATCGATAAACTCCACCACCTGGCAGCCGCTGCACTGCTCAATCACCTTCTTCATCGCGTTAGCTTTATCCAGCGCGATTTGGTACAGCGAGTCGGTGAAAATCAGCACCTTCGCGGTGCCGTTGGATTTCGCCACCGCATACAGCGCCGCCATGCGCGAGACTTCGTTCGAGTCGGAGGTCACGTTGTAGAAAATGTTGTAAGCCGGAACCGGGCCAGGCGCGGGAACCGCGTGCCATGCGGTCAGCACGATGCCCTCTTTGACTGCTTTTTTCAGCGGAATTTTGGCGACGTTCGGGTTCCAGCCGCCGATGACTATACCGTCCGGTTTACGGGCGATCGCCTGGTTTAGTGCCGCCAGCTGATCTTTCACCGAACCGGCGCCATCCAGCACATCCAGCTGCCAGCCTGCGGCTTTCGCCGCTTCTTCCAGCCCCTCTTTAACGCCCAGCACCCCGCCGTTTTTCATGTCCGAGGCGATGAAAATGATCTTCTTATTAGGCTGCAGCGCCGGGCCCTGGGTTGGGCCGTCCCAGGCGGTGACCGGCGCGGTCGCTTTGGCAATCGCCGTTTTCGCCTGCTGAACAAAGGTATCGTCGGCGAGGCTGAAACCACTTGCCATCATCAACCCGGCAGCCAGACAGTATTGAACTATTTTATTATTCATTTTCAGTTCCTTACGCGATATTCATTGGGTAACAGAGGAGCCCGATGCTGGCGATTGTGCCCGCTGCACCAGTTTTTTATTTAATGCCCGGCGGCGTTGGGCGTAGCCTGCCAGGGTAATCGACAGCAGCAGCGTCGCGCCGTTAAACAGCGGTTCGACCCAAAACGCGCCGCCGAACTGCTGGATGCCCGCAATACCAATCGCCAGCACCGCAATACCGACCACCGTGCCCCAGACGTTCACCCGGCCGGGACGAATGGTGGTGCTGCCGAGGAAGGCGCCCACCAGAGCCGGGAGCAGATAATCCATACCGACGCTAGCCTGGCCCACGCCCTGTTCGGCGGCGATGATCACCCCGGTAAAGCCGGTTAAGGTGCTGGAGGTAATAAATGCCCCGATGATGTAACGGTTAACGGAAATGCCGTTGAGCGCTGCGGCTACCGGGTTACCGCCCACCGCATACATGCAGCGTCCAATCGGGGTGTGTTCGGTAATAATCCACAACACCACGGCGGCAAAAAGAACGTAGAAGGCCACTACCGGAATGCCGAACAGGTCGGAGTGATGCAGGGCGATAAAGGCGTCCGGCAGGTCACCGACGATCTGCCGACCGCCAGAGTGCCAGAGCGCGACGGCGTACAGCACCGTACCGGAACCCAGGGTCGCAACGAAGCTGTCGATATCCGCCAGCGCCACCAGAATACCGTTCAGCAAACCGTAGAGCGCAGAGAGTACCAGCACGATCGCCACGGCGGCGGGCCAGGAGAAACCATATTCAACCTGCAAAGTGATGGCGAGGATGTGCCAGAGCACGATGCCGAAGCCGACGTTCAGGTCGATTTTGCCGACAATCATCGGGATGGTTGCCGCCAGCGCCAGAAGGGCGATTTTCGACTTGCTGTCGAGAATTGCCTGCAGCGTCAGCAGGGAGGCAAACGAAGGCGTTGTCAGTGAAAAAACGATAACCAGCACCACGCAGATCGCGAGCAAGCCGTAGCGGGTGGTCAATTGTCCAAGCCAGGGGGCCACACCGTGCTCATGAAGCGATACGCGTGATTCCAGGGCCGTCGATTTCATTGATGTTTTAGCCATAACGCACTCCGACTTAATGTATGGTGCCGCTGCCCGATGCCAGCTCAAGCAATCTGGCAAAGGTGACATCCTGGTTGAGAAGTTCGCCGACGATCTGCCCGCGATTAAACACCAACGCCCGGTTACAGATGTGCGCCACCTCTTCCAGGTCGTTGGAGATGACCAGAATGGCGACGCCGTTTTGCAGCGCCTGATTGAGTAAATCGTAAATTTCCGCGCGAGCGCCCACGTCAACCCCAGCAGAAGGGTCTTCCAGAATGAGCAGAGGAGCATTGAGCGAGAGCCAGCGTGCCATCACCACTTTTTGCTGGTTGCCGCCCGACAGTGCACTGATTTCAATATTTATCTGCGAGGGGCGCACGTCGAACTGGCGGATTTTCTCCCAGCTCAGCGGCGCTTCGCTGTTCTCGTTATAGCGGGAAAGCAGCGCATGACCGTGTTTACAGGGGTTCATAAACAGGTTTTCACGCACCATCATGCCCGGAATCAGACTTTCATGAAGACGGTCGCCTGCGACAAAAGAGACGCCTGCGGACATCGCCTCCCCTGGTGTTGTCGCCGTGAACGGCGCGCCATTTAAAGTGATGTGTCCACTTTCCTGCGTCCTGCAGGCAAACAGTAAACGCCCAATCTCTTCCTGACCGGCGCCGCGCAGGCCGGCGAGCGCCACCATCTCACCGGCACGCAGCTCGAAGGTGACCGGCCCGGTATCGCCCACTTTGACATGTTCCATTTTCAACAGCACCGGCGCGCTGGCATCGGGTAGGGCCTGACGCTGGTCATCGCGCAGGCTTTCGCCCACGATCAGTTCGACCAGACCACGCAGGCTGTAGCGACCGATATCGCCGCCTCCGGCGTAGCAGCCGTCGCGCATGGCACAAACCGTATCAGCCATCTCCATCACCTCATCCAGGCGGTGGGTGATGTAAATCATCCCTACCTGTTTTTCGCGCAGGATGTTCATGACGCGGAACAGGTGGCGTACGTCGTCAGCAGGCAGCGAGGCCGTCGGTTCATCGAGCACCAGCACCGAGGCGTCAACCGCCACCGCGCGGGCAATCGCCAGCAGGGATTTTTCGGTGCGGGAAAGGTCAAACACGCGGTCGTCCGGGTCGAGCTGAATGCCGATATCTTCCAGCGCTTTTTGCGCCTGGCGTTTGGTGGCCACCCAGTCAATCAGGCCGAAGCGACGGGGAAATCCCATCACCAGCGCCATGTTTTCGGCGACGGTCATCCACTCCACCAGGCCTAAATCCTGATGAATAAAGGCGATGGGCTGTTCGTTGCCCTGACGTAACGCGGCGGCAGAATCCACCAGCTGACCGCGAAACAGGATCTCGCCGCCATCGCGGGAATAGACCCCTGCCAGCACCTTAATCAGCGTCGATTTGCCGGCACCGTTTTCTCCCAGCAGCGCCACAACCTGGCCCGGATAAATATCCAGACTGACGTTATTGACCGCCACATTTCCACCAAAGCGCTTGACGATGTGGCGCATGGATAACAACGGAGACAACACTGCTGCTTCTGCCATTTAAGATGACCTCCCTACGAAGGGGTGAGAACGTTTTGCAGTCTATAAATTTCACTATGCGAAATCTGATTTCAAATATATCGATCATGATTTCACAAAGCAATCGCTGGGGATGTTTTTGAAATTCAATAAAATCAGTTAATTACAAAATTTCTGTTCAGATCGTGAAGTGAAACACACTTTGCGCTACCATCAGGTCGCCACAGAATGGAGAGCGGAAGCGATGAACACAAAAGAGAATGAAAACGCGCAGGAGAAAGAGAGGCCGGCTGGAAGCCAGAGCTTGTTTCGCGGTTTGATGTTGATAGAAATCCTAAGCAATTACCCGAACGGTTGCCCGCTGGCGCATCTTTCAGAGCTGGCAGGGCTGAACAAAAGCACCGTGCACCGATTACTACAAGGGCTGCAATCCTGTGGCTACGTCACCCCCGCGCCTGCCGCCGGGAGTTACCGCTTAACCACCAAATTTATCGCCGTTGGGCAAAAAGCCCTGACCTCGCTGAATATTATCCACGTGGCGGCGCCGCATCTCGAAGCGCTAAACCTCTTAACCGGGGAAACCATCAACTTCTCCAGCCGCGAGGACGATCACGCCATTCTGATTTATAAGCTGGAACCGACGACCGGGATGCTGCGTACCCGCGCCTATATCGGCCAGCATATGCCGCTATACTGCTCGGCAATGGGTAAGATTTACATGGCGTTTGGTCAGCAGGAATATGTGAAAGAGTACTGGGAGACGCACCAGGAGCAGATTCAGCCGCTGACGCGCAACACCATTACCGGGCTACCGGCGATGTACGACGAGCTGGCGCAAATTCGTGAAGGCGCGATGGCGATGGACCGCGAAGAGAACGAGCTTGGCGTTTCCTGCATTGCCGTACCGGTATTTGATATTCACCACCGTGTGCCTTATGCCATCTCCATCTCACTCTCGACGTCACGTCTAAAACAGATTGGTGAGAAAAACCTGCTCAAGCCGCTGCGCGACACGGCGCAGGCGATCTCTAACGAGCTGGGATTTACCTTGCGCGTGTAGGCAAAAAGCCAGATGCCGTTAGGCAGATGACAGATCTGGCAACAATCCCCGCCGGGATCAAAGCGAAGGCGGCTCATTTTCTGGCACTCTGACGGTAATCAACGTCATGCGGAGTGGAAAATGAACCGTTTTATCACTGCGGATTCGGCCAAATGCATTGGCTGTCGTACCTGCGAAGTGGCCTGCGTGGTGTCACACCAGGCAAATCAGGACTGCGCCGCACTTTCGTCAAAAGCCTTCAGCGCACGCATTCGGGTGGTGAAGAGCGGCGCTTTTACCACCGCCGTGACCTGCCATCAGTGCGAAGACGCACCCTGCGCCAACGTCTGCCCGGTGGGGGCGATGAGTCGGGTCAGCGGCGCGGTGTACGTTGAACAATCCCTTTGTATTGGCTGCAAAAGCTGCATGGTGGCCTGTCCGTACGGCGCGATGATCGTCATGATGACCGACGACGGCGTGCAGGCGCTGAAATGTGATTTGTGCGGCCATCGCGAGGACGGCCCGGCCTGCGTGGCGGCCTGTCCGACCCAGGCGCTGCGCTGCATGACGGGGGAGGAGCTGGAGAGATTAAGCGCCGGGCGCCGTCGGCTGACGGCGCTGGCGATGTAGCGGGACGACAGCTCGCGCGATTACGCGCCCTGTTCGCCCCACGCGCGTTCAACTTCTTCGGCGAGAATTTTCACGCCAGCCTCAATTTTCTCCGGGTCCGGCACGTAGTTCATCCGCATGCACTGGTGGGTGTGCGGCCAGGGCTTATCGAGGCCCGGGAAGAAGTAGTCGCCCGGCACCATCAGCACGCCGCGCTTTTTCAGGCGCTGATAGAGCAGCTCGGTGGAAATCGGCAGATCCTTAAACCACAGCCAGAGGAAAATGGCGCCTTCCGGCTTATGGATCAGGCAGCGCTCCGCCGGCAGATAGCGGCGAATAATGGCGATGGTTTCCTGAACCCGCTGGTAATAGAACGGCTTAATCACCGTCTCCGACAGGCGCAGCAGATCCTTGCGCTTAATCATTTCGCACATCATCGCCGGGCCCATGCCGCCCGGAGCAAGGCTGATAATGCCGTTCATATTACTGATGGCGGTCACGATCTTCTCGTTGGCGATGATAATCCCGCAGCGGCTGCCCGGCAGACCGAGCTTGGAGAGGCTCATGCACAGCACGATATTGGGGTTCCATAGCGGCCTGGCGTCGCTAAAAATAATCCCCGGGAAGGGAACTCCGTAGGCGTTATCAATGACCAGCGGCACGCCGTGCTGATTGGCCAGCGCATCCAGCTTGATCAGCTCTTCGTCGGTAATCACGTTGCCGGTAGGGTTGGTTGGGCGGGAGACGCAAATCATGCCCGTCTCTTCCGTCACCTGCAGATGCTCAAAATCCACATGATATTTAAACTGGCCTTCCGGCAGCAGTTCGATATTCGGGCGGGTGGCGACGAACAGATCCTCTTCGAGACCGGAATCGGCGTAGCCGATATATTCCGGCGTCAGCGGGAACAGCACCTTACGGGTGGTGCCATCAGCACGGCGTCCGGCAAAGAGATTAAATAAGTAGAAAAATGCACTCTGACTGCCGTTTGTCAGTGCAATATTCTGTGGTTCAATCTCCCAGCCGAGTTCATCACGCAGCATCTGCGCCAGCAGGCTTAGTAGTTCGCTTTTGCCCTGCGGACCATCGTAATTACAAAGCGCATCAAGGGCTTTACCGTTAGCCAGCATGTCGGCAAGCAGGTCCTTGAAGTAGTCATTCATTTCCGGGATTTGCGCGGGATTACCGCCACCCAGCATGATTGCACCCGGCGTACGCAGGCCGTCATTAAGGTCTTCCATCAAACGGGTAATGCCCGAATGGCGGGTGAATTTGTCGCCGAAAAGTGAAAATGTCATCGCGAATAATCTGTCGGTATGTCTGGAAAGTGGGTAACCATAACGCCAGCGTTGGCGAGGTGCAAATCTGCGGAAACGGAGAGGGTTTTGTTATTGTGCTGAGTTATCTATTTTTTATAGCGTTTTATTCTATTTTTGCGCCCTCGGTAGCCGAGGGCGCCGCTTATCCGTGGGCTAGCGCTGGCCTGCCCAAACGACCATCACTTTATCATCGCCGTTTTCGCGTACAAAACCGTAGCCCTGCGGCAGGGAGAGGGTGGTTTGCTTGCCCATACCGATGGCCGGGTGGCGGGCGCGGAACTGGCCGAGCTTCTGCCAGTGCGTCACGCTAAGCGCGGCTTTGCCCGTGACGTCCTGCCAGTTCATATCCGAGCGCGTGCCCTGCAGCGGGTCGGAGCCGGTCGGGCCAAAGGGCCGCGAGGACTCATCGCCGTAGAAGATTTGCACCGCGCCAGGGGCGAGCAGCAGCAGTTCGGCCGCCGAGCTGCCGCCTTCGCGGAACAGGCGCGTATCGTGCGATGAGAGGTAGCTCAGGACGTTAAACTGCTGCAGCTTGTCCGCCATCTGCTGCCAGGTCAGGTCCATATTGGCCAGGCAATCCGCGGCTTTCGCCGCCTGATCCTGATAATCGAAGTTAATCATCGCGTCAAAACCGTGGCGATAGTAGTCGCTCTGCATGACGCCGTGGCCCCAGGCCTCGCCGGTCATCCAGAACGGCGCGTTATCCAGCGCCTTGTCGTGGTTGGCCTTCTTCCACTCTGCCAGCGCCGCGGTCGCCTGGGTTTTCAGCTGCTGCCAGGCGGCCTGCTCGACGTGCTTGGCGGTATCGACGCGGAAACCGTCAATACCGTAATCACGCACCCACTGGCTGAGCCAGTGGGTCAGGTAGTCGCGCGGCGTGAAGCCGGGGATCTCTTTGGCGGCGGTATCCGCTTTCTGCTGATAGAAGTTCGGCAGGCCGGAAGGGGTTGTTGATTCCGTTTTCAGGTCCGGCAGGAAGGCCAGGGACATGGTTAGATCGTCAAAGCCGGGGTTATCGTAGTCGCCGATATCGGTACGGATCCACTTTTTCCCCCACCATTTTTCCCAGCCGGCCTTATCGCTAAAGTTGATGTAATCGTTAAAGCTGTGCCAGCTCTGGCCCGGGCCGGGCTTCCAGTCGGTCCAGCGTTCGCCGAACGTCTTTTTCAGCTCATCGCCCTGCAGATACAGGGAGCCAAATTTGAACTCCTGCATATCGGCGAGCGTCGCGTAGCCGGTGTGGTTCATCACGACATCAAACAGGATGCGCATCCCGCGCTTATGGGCCTCATCGACGAGGCGACGGAGGTCGGCTTCGGTACCCATGTTGGCATCCAGCTTCGTCCAGTCCTGGGCGTAGTAGCCGTGATAGGCGTAGTGCGGGAAGTCCCCCTTGGTTCCGCCGCCAACCCAGCCGTGAATCTGCTCCAGCGGGGAGCTTATCCACAGCGCGTTGACGCCCAGCTGCTTGAGATAGTCGAGCCGGCTGGTCAGGCCCTGCAGGTCGCCGCCGTGAAAGGTGCCGATCTCCTGCATGCCGTCTTTGTGCCGCCCGTAGCTGTTGTCGTTGGCGGGGTTGCCGTTAACGAAGCGGTCGGTAAGCACGAAATAGACCGTGGCGTTATGCCAGCTAAACGGCGCAATGGCGTCGGTTTCCGCCCGTTCGAGCAGCAGCAGGCCGTTGCTGTTGGGGGCCGGCTGGAGGGTAACCTTCCCGCCGCTCACCGTCGCGATGTTGCCGCTGTAAAAATCACGCACCTTGCTGCCTTCGGCAAAGGTCTGGCCGACGGCAATCGTCAGCGGCTGGCCCTGCCATTTCGGGCACTGGCGCAGCTGGGGCGTCACCGCTGACGCCGTTTCGGTCTCTTTGAGGGAGATCATCAGCGTCGGCGTGCCGGAGCGGGTATCGACATCGAGGGTGTACAGGCCTTCGCGGAAAACTCGCCACTGCGCGGGCGCGCCGCGGCAGGGCTCCATGGAGAGCATTTGGTTGAGTTTTATGGTTCCGACCGGCTGCCAGCACTGTTGGTCAAAATTTATTTGCAGCGGACGTGTACCCTTCGCCACCTCGTTTTGGCTAATAAATCGGCCGGTGCCTTCTTCGGTAAAGGTGGGAAAGTCAGGGGTGGTCCAGGCGGCGAAGGCCATCCCAGGCAACAGTAGCGACGCGAGTGCAGCGAGTTTCATGCCGAAGTCCTGTAAGCGGTTTTTGTTCAGTTTGCCTGTCTGACCGCGGGATGAACTCATCCCACCTGCGCTTTTACGGGGAGGATGAAAAGGGGTGAGTGATTCAGTTCAAAAAATAGCCAAAAAATGAGACGGCGCTAGCATTTTCGCGACCTTTTCAGCGGACAGAAACCGATTTCAGGTGACAGCTTTTAGGAATTGGACTATTTCTGTTAGTGCTCTCACTGGGTATTTTTGATACTATTCGCGATTCAATTAACGTTTTTTCGCATAAAACAAGGTGTTGGAATGCATATATCCGACCAGGAGATCTAATGATATCGATTCCCATTCGACGATATGGGGCCGCGATACTCATGTTACTTACCTGCATATTTTCAGGTAGTGTGTTGGCAACAACCCACACGGCAACAACGAGTCATAAAGCCCCGATAGTAAAGAAAAAAAGTAGTGTTAAGGTCAGCAGTAAACAAGAGTATTCTCGCAATAGTGTAAAGAGCAGTTCACTTCCTGATTTGCGAAAATACCCTTCCGGAACCCCAAGGAAAAAAGCGTTTCTCCGGACAGTTATGCCTTATATTACCAAGCAGAATCAGGTGATTACCGCGGATCGTAACTGGCTTGTTACCAAGCAGTATGATTCCCGTTGGTCGCCGAGCGAGCGTACGCGTCTGAAAGACATTACCTCTCGCTATAAGGTGAAATGGGCCGGCAACACGCGTCATATTCCGTGGAACACGCTGATGGACCGCGTTGACATTATCCCTAACAGCATGGTTGCCACCATGGCGGCGGCCGAAAGCGGCTGGGGTACGTCGAAGCTGGCGCGGATGAACAACAATCTGTTTGGTATGAAGTGCGGCGGCGGCAATTGCAGCGGTGCGATGAAAGGCTATTCTCAGTTTGAATCTGTAGAACAGTCGGTGCAGGCCTACGTGACCAACCTGAACACGCATCCGGCGTACAAATCCTTCCGCACCTCCCGCGCGCAGCTGCGTAAAACGGACCAGGAAGTGACCGCCAGCACGATGATTCATAAGCTGAAGGGCTATTCGACCAAAGGGTCGAGCTATAACAACTATCTCTTCGCGATGTATCAGGATAACCAGCGTCTGATTGCCGCACATATGTAATGCAAACCCTATAATGAAAAATGCCCGGCGCGTATGCCCGGGCATTTTTTTCGCTTTTTTCTCGCTACATCATCACTTCGCTGTGCCGATCGCGGTACTCCTTCGGCGTGACGTCGTACTCTTTCTTAAACACGGAATAGAAATACTGCAGCGACGGGTAGCCGCACATCTGCGAGATTTCATTAATCGATAGCGTCGTCGAAACCAGCAGGCTGCGCGCCTTCTCCAGCTTCTCGCTGTGAATGACCGTATGAATGGTTTCGCCCACCTCCTCTTTAAAGCGCTTCTCGAGGTTCGATCGCGAGATTCCGACCGCGTCCAGCACCTGCTCAACCTTTATGCCTTTGCAGGCGTGATTGCGGATGTAGTGCATGGCCTGGATAACCGAGGGGTCGGAGAGGGAGCGGTAGTCCGTCGAGCGTCGCTCAATGACGCGCATGGGGGGAACCAGCCTGCGCTGCAGCGGCAGCGCCTCTTTATCCAGCAGGCGGTGCAGCAGCTTTGCCGCCTGATAGCCCATCTGGCGGGTGCCCTGGGCCACCGAGGATAGCGCAACGCGCGACAGGTAGCGGGTAAGCTCTTCGTTATCGATGCCGATGACGCACAGCTTTTCCGGTACCGGAATATGCAGCAGCTCGCAGGCCTGTAAAACGTGGCGCGCGCGGGCGTCGGTAACGGCAATAATCCCCGTTTGCGGCGGCAGCGTTTGCAGCCAGTCCGCCAGGCGATTCTGCGCGTGCTGCCAGTTTTCCGGCGCCGTCTCCAGCCCCTGATAAACCACGCCGCGATACTTCTCTTTTGCCACCAGCTGGCAAAATGCGTGCTCGCGCTCGACGGCCCAGCGCTTGCCGCTGGAGGTCGGCAGCCCGTAAAAGGCGAAACGATGAACCCCTTTCTCTTTCAGATGCAGGAAGGCGCTCTCAACCAGGGCGGCGTTATCGGTGGCGATATAGTGAACCGGCGGGTAATCCTCGGGGCGATAGTAGGAGCCGCCCACGCCGACGATCGGTATCTCGACGCCGGCCAGCAGCTTTTCAATTTCGGGATCGTCATAGTCGGCGATCGCCCCGTCTCCCAGCCACTCTCTGATGTTTTCTATCCTGGCGCGGAAGTCCTCTTCGATAAAAATGTCCCACTCCAGCTGCGACGCCTGTAAATATTCGCCAACGCCTTCCACAACCTGCCGATCGTAGGCCTTGTTGGCGTTGAATAACAGCGTAATACGGTGACGCTTTTCAAACATAATCTCGTTCCCTGGTCTCTCTTGCTGGCCATACAATACCGGCCAATGCCCGAACTATTACAAGCTACTTATGCGTAAATCTGGCGGTAGCGCAAATAATTCGGGCATTCTGTTGTCCAGCGTCTCAGGCGCGCCGCTTGGTAGCGGAATCCATCCACACCGCCAGCAGCAGGATGGCGCCTTTAACGATGTATTGCCAGAAGGTGGCGACGTCCATCATGCTCATTCCGTTATCCAGCGCGGACATGATAAAGGCCCCCATGACCGCGCCGGCCACGCTGCCTACGCCGCCGGCAAGGCTGGTGCCGCCGATAACGCAGGCGGCGATGGCGTCGAGTTCGGCGATGTTACCCGCGGACGGAGAGCCGGCCCCCAGGCGCGAGCTGAGGATCAGCCCGGCAATCGCCACCATCAGGCCGTTGATGGCGAACACCGCCAGTTTGGTTCGTTCTACGCTGATGCCCGACAGGCGAGCGGCCTCAATATTGCCGCCGATGGCGTAAATCCGCCGGCCAAAGGCGGTGCGGGTGGCCATAAACATGCCGGCCAGCAGCAGCGCGGCGAGGATCAGCACCGGCGTAGGGACGCCGCGATAGTCGTTCAGCAGCCAGATTGCGCCGAGAACGAAAACGGCGGTAAGGGTTTGGCGGCCGACGGCAGCGGTTGAGGCGGAGGTGGTTAACCCCAGCGCCTGGCGGCGCAGGCGGCCGCGCCACTGCCAGATAATAAAGGCGGCCATGCCGACAACGCCGATACCGAAGCCAATGCCGTCAGGCAGGTAGCTCTGGCCGATTTGCGACATTGCCGGGCTGGTCGGGGAGACCGTGGTGCCGTTGGTGATACCGATCAGAATCCCGCGGAATGCCAGCATGCCGGCAAGGGTGACGATAAACGAGGGCACCTTGCGATAGGCGACCCACCACCCGTTCCAGGCGCCCAGCAGCAGCCCCATCGCCAGCGTCACCACGATGGTGAGCGGCAGCGGCCAGCCGAGCCAGACGTCGAAGATGGCCGCCGCGCCGCCGAGAAGCCCCATCATTGAGCCGACGGAGAGGTCAATCTCGGCGGAGATAATCACGAAGACCATCCCCACCGCGAGGATCCCGGTAATGGCCGTCTGCCGCAGCAGGTTAGAAATATTGCGCGCGCTTAGGTAGGCGCCGTCGGTAACCCAGGTAAAGAACAGCATGATGACCACGATGGCGGCGATCATGACGAAAACCTGAAGATTCAGGCTCTTTAATCCGGGCAGGGCGGCGGAGGCTGATGGGGCCAGTTTTATCTCAGACGGCGTGTTTTTCGACATGGTGTTCGCTCCTCAGTGCGGCTTCCATTACCTTTTCCTGGGTCAGACCCTGGTTGATTAAGTTGGCTTTCAGTTTGCCTTCGTGCATGACCAGCACCCGATCGCTGAGCCCGAGCACCTCCGGAAGCTCCGACGAGATAACGATCACGGCGATCCCCTGCTGCACCAGCTGGTTAATCAGCTTGTAGATTTCGTATTTCGCGCCGATATCAATGCCGCGGGTGGGCTCATCAAGGATTAAAATGCGCGGGTTCAGCAGCAGGCAGCGGGCGAGGATCGCCTTCTGCTGATTGCCGCCGCTGAGCCGGCCGATGGCCAGATCCGGCGATGAGGTTTTGATTTTGAGGCGCTGGATAGACTGCTGAATGCACAGCTGCTCCCCGGCGTCATCGAGGCTGCTTAGCGGGCCGCTAAACTGGTCCAGCGCGGCCAGGGTGATGTTCTTGCCGACCGCCATCACCGGCACGATGCCGTCTTTTTTACGATCCTCCGGCACCATGGCGATACCCTGAGCAATCGCCTGCTGGCAGTGATGAATCGCCACCGGCTGGCCGTCGATAGAGATTTTTCCCTCCCAGCGGCCCGGCCAGACGCCAAACAGGCACTGGACGGCCTCGGTACGCCCGGCGCCGACCAGTCCGGCAATGCCGAGGATTTCACCGCGATGCAGCGAAAAGGAGATATCGTTTACGCGTTTAATGTGGCGATTGACCGGATGCCAGGCGGTTAAATTCTCGACGCGCAAAATCTCGTCGCCGCGGGTATGCGGCTCGCTGGGGTAAAGGGCGGTCAGCTCGCGGCCGACCATCATGGTAATCACATCATCTTCGTTCATGCCGCTGGCGTCGCGGGTACCAATATGCTGGCCGTCGCGGATCACGCAGATGGTGTCGGAGATCGCTTTGACTTCGTTGAGCTTGTGGGAGATGTAAATGCAGGCGATGCCGTGATTTTGCAGATCGCGAATAATGTTCAGCAGGATTGCCGTTTCCTGTTCGGTTAATGAAGCGGTGGGCTCATCGAGAATCAATAAGCGCACCTGCTTGTTGAGCGCTTTGGCAATTTCAACCAGCTGCTGCTGGCCAAGACCTAAATCCCCGACGCGCGTATCGGGTGATATCGCCAAATTGACCTGAGCCAGCAGCTTCTGGCAGCGTAGGGTCATGGTTTCATAGTCCAGCAGGCCGTGGCGGGAAATTTCAGCGCCGAGGAAAATATTCTCCAGCACCGTAAGATGTTTTACTAGCGCGAGCTCCTGATGAATGATGGCGATGCCCTTACGCTCGGTATCGCGAATATGGGCGGCCTGCAGGGTTTCGCCAGAGAAAATAATCTCGCCCTCATAGCTACCGTGCGGATAAATGCCGCACAGCACCTTCATCAGGGTGGATTTTCCGGAACCATTTTCGCCACACAATGAGACAACTTCCCCGGCGTTAAGCCGCAGGCTGACATTATCAACGGCCTTCACCGCGCCGAAAGATTTGGTAATGTTCTTCATTTCAAGTAACCAGGACATAGATGCTCCGCATAAGCGATATCCGGCTGGACGAGAATAACGCCCCGGTTAAGGGGCGTCGGGGGTTACAGTTCGCTCTTTTTGTGGAAACCGTCTTTAATCACCGTTTGGTCGATATTGTCTTTATTCACTTCAATTGGCGTCAGCAGACGCGACGGGACCTCTTTCAGGCCGTTGTTTAAGGTGGTGTCAGCGTGCGGCGCCTTATCGTTACCGAGCTCAACGGCAATTTCTGCCGCGGTGGTGGCAAGCGTCACGATGGGCTTATAAACCGTCATCGTCTGGGTACCAGAGATAATGCGCTTCACTCCGGCGAGGTCGGCGTCCTGACCCGAGATCGCCACTTTCCCCGCCAGCCCCTGGGCGCTTAACGCCTGGATCGCCCCGCCGGCGGTGGCGTCGTTTGAGGCCACGACCGCATCAATTTTGTTATTGTTGGCGGTCAGCGCGTTCTCCATTATTTTTAAAGCGTTTTCCGGCAGCCAGCCGTCGACCCACTGATCGCCGACAATTTTGATTTTGCCCTGATCGATATAGGGCTTGAGCACCTTCATTTGTCCGGCGCGGAAGAGCTTGGCGTTATTATCAACAGGCGAGCCGCCCATCAGGAAATAGTTTCCCTGGGGCACTTTATCGACCAGGCTTTTGGCCTGCATTTCACCGACTTTTTCGTTATCGAACGAAATATAGAAATCAATATCTGCGTTATTAATCATACGGTCATAGGCGAGAACTTTGATTCCCTCCTGCTTTGCTTCTTTAATCACGTTACTTAAAACCTGACCGTTGTAAGGAATAATGACAAGAACATCAACGCCGCGATTTATCATATTTTCAATTTGCGACATTTGCGTTTCTTCATTGCCGTTGGCAGACTGGACAAATACTTTCGCACCTAATGATTCAGCCTTGTTGACAAAAATATCGCGATCTTTCTGCCAGCGCTCCAGTCGCAGATCGTCAATGGCCATACCAATTTTAACTTCTTTAGCAATACCCGCCATGCTGGTCAGAATGAGTGAAGCGCAGAGCGTGAGGCAAAGGTTCTTTATCTTCATAATAATAATACCTTTTTGTAAAGTGCAGGATAAAACGAGCGGTAAAAGCAGACGGCCTGATACGCTGAAGATTCTTAACGGGGAAATGGGTGCTGGCAATTACCTGTGCTTATTTTGGCGTTATGAAATTTAGTTTATTTGCTGATTTATGACCGCGATCTTATTTTAATCTTTAGGGCCTCAGGGATTGTGCCGATCTTTCATTGGGATAGGACATAAATAGCGAATTAGTCGGTTATTTTTGCGATCTGGCGCACGTTTGCGGATTCTCTCAACGGCGGTGTGAAATAACGTAATTGAGGAAAGTAAAACAGCAATTCTATATTGGCTTATGAATTATTACCCGCCGCATCCCTGAATATGGAGTTCATTATGCAGACCTATTTCGATCAACTCGATCGCGTTCGTTATGAAGGCACTCAATCCACTAACCCGCTGGCTTTCCGTCACTATAATCCGGATGAGCTGGTGCTGGGTAAACGCATGGAAGAACACCTGCGGTTTGCGGCCTGCTACTGGCACACGTTCTGCTGGAACGGAGCCGATATGTTTGGCGTCGGTTCCTTCAACCGTCCGTGGCAGCAGCCGGGCGACGCCCTCGAAATGGCAAAACGTAAAGCCGACGTCGCCTTTGAGTTTTTCCACAAGCTGAACGTCCCGTACTACTGCTTCCACGACGTTGACGTCTCCCCGGAAGGCGCGTCGCTGAAGGAGTATCTCAACAATTTCGCACAGATGGTCGATGTGCTGGCGGCAAAACAGGAGCACAGCGGCGTGAAGCTGCTGTGGGGTACCGCGAACTGCTTTACTAACCCGCGCTACGGCGCAGGCGCGGCAACCAACCCGGATCCGGAAGTGTTCAGCTGGGCGGCGACGCAGGTCGTGACCGCCATGGACGCCACCCACAAGCTGGGCGGGGAAAACTACGTCCTGTGGGGCGGCCGCGAAGGGTATGAAACGCTGCTCAATACCGACCTGCGCCAGGAGCGCGAGCAGATTGGCCGGTTTATGCAGCTGGTGGTTGAGCACAAACATAAAATTGGCTTCCAGGGGACGCTGCTGATTGAGCCGAAGCCGCAGGAGCCGACCAAGCATCAGTACGACTACGACGCCTCCACCGTCTACGGCTTCCTCAAGCAGTTCGGCCTGGAAAAAGAGATTAAGCTGAATATTGAAGCGAACCATGCGACGCTGGCAGGCCACAGCTTCCACCACGAGATCGCCACCGCCATCGCGCTGGGCCTGTTTGGCTCCGTCGATGCCAACCGCGGCGACCCGCAGCTGGGCTGGGATACCGATCAGTTCCCAAATAGCGTGGAAGAAAACGCCCTGGTGATGTATGAAATTCTCAAGGCCGGCGGTTTCACTACCGGCGGGCTGAATTTCGATGCCAAAGTGCGTCGTCAAAGCACCGACAAGTACGATCTGTTCTATGGTCATATTGGGGCGATGGATACGATGGCCTTGTCGCTGAAGGTGGCGGCGCGCATGATTGAAGACGGCGAGCTGGATAAGCGCGTAGCAAAACGCTATGCCGGCTGGAACGGCGATCTGGGCCAGCAAATCCTCAAGGGGCAGATGACGTTGACGGAAATTGCTCAGCATGCCGCGCAGCATAATCTGGCACCGCAGCATCAAAGCGGACACCAGGAGCAGCTCGAAAATCTGGTGAATCACTATCTTTTTGATAAGTGATGACAATGCCCGGCGCGTCCGGGCATAGGCTATTTAGCACGCTTTTCGCGCCACGCTCAGCCGTGGCGCGCTGTTCAGGAGAGTCGGTATGTACATCGGGATTGATTTAGGTACCTCGGGCGTGAAGGCCATTTTGCTCAATGAGCAGGGTGAGGTACTGGCTTCGCACACGGAAAAGCTCAGCGTATCGCGCCCGCACCCCTTATGGTCCGAACAAGATCCCGAGCACTGGTGGCAGGCAACGGATAGCGCGATCAAAGCGCTGGGAGAGCAGCACTCCCTGCGCGACGTGAAGGCTATCGGTATCGCCGGGCAGATGCATGGCGCCACGCTGCTGGACAAGCAGCAGCGGGTGCTGCGCCCGGCCATTTTATGGAACGACGGGCGCTGCGGCGAAGAGTGCGCCCTGCTGGAAGAGCGGGTCGGGCGGTCGCGGCAGATCACCGGCAACCTGATGATGCCCGGCTTTACGGCGCCGAAGCTGCTGTGGGTTAAGCGACACGAGCCGGACGTCTTCAGCCAGGTTGATAAGGTCCTGCTGCCGAAAGACTATTTACGCCTGCGCATGACCGGCGAGTTCGCCAGCGATATGTCTGACGCTGCCGGGACGATGTGGATGGACGTGGCAAAGCGCGACTGGAGCGACGAGATGCTCGCCGCCTGCGGCCTGAGCCGCGATCACATGCCCGCGCTATTTGAAGGCAGCGAGGTGACGGGAGCGCTGCGACCGGGTCTCGCCGCGGCGTGGAATATGCCGCAGGCGCTGGTGGTGGCCGGCGGCGGGGATAATGCCGCCGGTGCCGTTGGCGTGGGCATGGCGGACGCCGGGCAGGCGATGCTATCGCTGGGGACCTCCGGCGTTTACTTTGCCGTCAGCGAGGGTTTTCTCAGCAAACCCGAAAGCGCGGTGCACAGCTTTTGCCACGCGCTTCCCGGGCGCTGGCATTTGATGTCGGTCATGCTCAGCGCGGCATCCTGCCTCGACTGGGCGGCCAGGCTGACCGGCCTGGGTACGGTTCCGGCGCTGATCGGCGCCGCCGAGTCCGCCGATGAGCGCGCGGGCCCGGTGTGGTTTCTGCCGTATCTTTCCGGCGAGCGTACGC
Organism: Klebsiella sp. Ech2A; assembly: GCF_030078455.1. Classification (NCBI taxonomy): domain Bacteria; kingdom Pseudomonadati; phylum Pseudomonadota; class Gammaproteobacteria; order Enterobacterales; family Enterobacteriaceae; genus Klebsiella; species Klebsiella sp. Ech2A. The sequence continues at coordinate 88,047 of NZ_JAQGFU010000005.1, forward strand.
CGCATAACAACCCGCAGGCGAAGGGCGTCTTTTTCGGCCTGACGCATCAGCATGGCCCGGCGGAGCTGGCGCGCGCGGTGCTGGAAGGGGTGGGATATGCGCTGGCGGACGGTATGGATGCGGTCCACGCCTGCGGCATCAGGCCCGAGAGCATTACCCTGATTGGCGGCGGCGCGCGCAGCCCCTGGTGGCGGCAGATGCTGGCTGACATCAGCGGACAGCAGCTGGATTACCGCACCGGCGGCGACGTTGGGCCGGCGCTGGGCGCCGCGAGACTCGCGCAGCTGGCGCTGCATCAAGGGGAGTCCTGGGCGGACCTGCTGCCCCAGCTGCCGCTTGAGCAGGCTCATCGTCCGAATAGCGAACGCGTCGCGCTCTATGCTCCGCGTCGCGAAACCTTCCGCCAGATTTATCAGCAGCTTCTCCCGCTGATGTCGTAGCGGCGAAAGCGGATTTTAGCGCTGCGTTAACTCACCAGCCGACGAGTATCGATGCGCTGCATCAGCGCCGACAGCAGCAGACTGCCCAGCAGGGCGGCGCTAAAGATCCACAGAATATCCAGCAGCGGCCAGCGGGTGAGCTCCAGACCGCTGGCCCGCAGCGCGTGGATAATCAGCGCATGAAAGCCGTAGATCCCCAGAGAGTGGCGGGCGATGAGTGCCAGAACGGGGATCTGACGCGCGTTGAGGGTGTTTTTCGCCAGCGTCAGCAGGGCTACCGCGCAGACAAACACCGCCGGACCGCAGTATAAATACCAGGTATCGCCGAAGTCGCCGCGCCACTTAAGCTCATGCAGCGTTCCGCGTGATATCACCCAGACGGCGCCGGCAAACAGCGCGGCACACAGCAGAGTCAGCCATTTTTTATCCGTCTCCATCATGCCAATCGCCCGGCCAAGCACGCCGTACAGCACGTAGTAAAAGGCATCGCCGCTGATATAGAGATTGAGCGGCAGCCATTCGATACCGCCCGCTTTTACGCTGACCATATTGGGGTTAGCGAGAATGCCGATGACCAGCATCAGCGCCAGCAGCATCTTGCCGCTGACCTGCCTAACCTGAATAAGCGGCGAGAGCAGGTAGATGACGATAATCGCGAAGAAAAACCACAGGTGATAGAACACCGGCTTTTGCAGCAGGTTTCTTAGCGAGAGCTCGACGTTGATATGGGTAAACAGGGAGATGTAGAGCAGCGAGACGGCGCTGTAAAACAGCACGCACAGCACGATGCGCAGAAAGTGCCGCGGCTGGGCGCTGCGTTCGCCAAAAAACAGGTACCCAGACATCATGAAGAAGAGCGGGACGCTGACGCGAGAGGCGGAGTTGAGCAGGTTGGCCATATCCCATTCCACCAGGCTGATGGAATGGGGATGGGTGATGTACCAGGTGGTGCTGTGGATCATCACTACCATCATGCATGCGATACCGCGCAAACTCGTAATCCAGTTTATTTTTTCCTGCATCAGTACCTCAGTGGTTCCTTCTTAAACAGGGTCTGACTTCCCTGATAGCGCGGTGTCGCAATGGAATATTCTGAGTTTGCCGCCGCGTGCTTGTAGAGATGTGGAGAGATTCGCACAATGTCCGGGTGATTTCACGTAATCTGAACGATAACAATTTGCTAACAAGGCGGTCGAGGAAAATGGTGATGAAATGTTTCTTTTCTGGACTGCTGCTGCTTGTGCTCGCCGGCTGCAGCCAGACGCCCTCCCAGCCGCCACAAAAAGCGCAAAGAGCGCGGATTACGCCGCAAATTACCCTGAATATGGAACAGCTGTGTAAGGATCAGGCGGCAAGACGCTACAGTACCGGGGCCAGGCTGGTTGACGTCAGCCACTTTGAACAGTTCCAGGGAAGCTATGAGCTGTCGGGGCATACCGAGCAGAATGAGCGCTTTATCTGTTCTTTCGATCCAGACGGGCAGTTTTTACATCTTTCTATGCGCTAAATGCCCCGCGGCTGCCGCATGATGGCGTTAATTTCCCCAATTTTGCTTAAACAACGCCGTTTCGTACTGTATATCTCGCAGCCAGCGGGTATACTGATCCCTTCCTTTAAATCCACACGTATCCAGCACGAAATAATATGCAAAAGTTTGATACCAGGACCTTCCAGGGCCTGATCCTGACCTTACAGGATTACTGGGCTCGTCAGGGCTGCACCATTGTTCAACCACTGGACATGGAAGTTGGCGCCGGCACCTCCCACCCAATGACCTGCCTGCGCGCGCTGGGGCCAGAGCCGATGGCGACTGCCTACGTGCAGCCTTCGCGTCGTCCAACCGACGGCCGCTATGGCGAAAACCCGAACCGCCTGCAGCACTACTATCAGTTCCAGGTGGTCATTAAGCCATCGCCGGACAACATCCAGGAGCTGTACCTCGGGTCTCTGAAAGAGCTGGGTATGGATCCAACAATTCATGATATCCGCTTCGTGGAAGACAACTGGGAAAACCCAACGCTGGGTGCCTGGGGTCTGGGCTGGGAAGTGTGGCTGAACGGTATGGAAGTGACGCAGTTCACCTACTTCCAGCAGGTGGGTGGTATGGAATGTAAGCCGGTCACCGGCGAGATCACCTACGGTCTGGAGCGCCTGGCGATGTACATTCAGGGCGTAGACAGCGTTTACGACCTGGTCTGGAGCGACGGCCCGCTGGGGAAAACCACCTACGGCGACGTGTTCCATCAGAACGAAGTCGAGCAATCCACCTATAACTTTGAATACGCCGACGTGGACTTCCTGTTCTCCTGCTTTGAGCAGTATGAGAAAGAAGCGCAGCAGCTGCTGGCGCTGGAAAATCCGCTGCCGCTGCCCGCCTACGAGCGCATTCTGAAGGCCGCCCATAGCTTCAACCTGCTGGATGCGCGTAAAGCCATCTCCGTCACCGAGCGTCAGCGCTATATTCTGCGCATCCGCACCCTGACGAAAGCGGTGGCAGAAGCTTACTACGCTTCCCGTGAGGCCCTTGGCTTCCCGATGTGCAACAAAAACAAATAAGAGGCGGCCATGTCTGAGAAAACTTTCCTGGTGGAGATCGGCACCGAAGAGCTGCCACCAAAAGCCCTGCGCAGCCTGGCTGAGTCTTTTGCTGCGAACTTTACCGCGGAGCTGGACAGCGCTGGCCTCGCCCACGGCACCGTTGAGTGGTTTGCCGCCCCGCGTCGTCTGGCGCTGAAGGTGGCTAATCTGGCCGCTTCCCAGCCGGATCGCGAAATCGAAAAACGCGGCCCGGCGATTTCTGCGGCGTTTGACGCAGAAGGTAAACCGAGCAAAGCGGCCGAAGGCTGGGCGCGCGGCTGCGGTATCACCGTCGAGCAGGCCGAGCGTCTGGCGACCGATAAAGGCGAATGGCTGCTGTATCGCGCCCATGTGAAAGGCGAAAGCGCGGAAGCGCTGCTGCCGAACATGGTCTCGACCTCCCTCGGCAAGCTGCCTATCCCTAAACTGATGCGCTGGGGCGCGTCGGACGTGCAGTTCGTGCGTCCGGTTCACACCGTGACCCTGCTGCTCGGCGACAAAGTCGTGCCGGCGACCATTCTCGGCATCGACTCCGATCGCGTGATCCGCGGCCATCGCTTTATGGGCGAGCCGGAGTTCACCATCGATAGCGCCGACCAGTATCCACAGATCCTGCTGGAGCGCGGTAAAGTCATTGCTGACTACGAAACGCGTAAAGCCACCATTAAAGCCGACGCCGAAGCCGCAGCGCGCAAAATCGGCGGCAACGCTGACCTGAGCGAAAGCCTGTTGGAAGAGGTGACCTCGCTGGTGGAGTGGCCGGTGGTGCTGACGGCGAAATTCGAAGAAAAATTCCTCGCGGTACCGTCTGAAGCGCTGGTGTACACCATGAAAGGCGATCAGAAGTACTTCCCGGTCTACGCGGAAGACGGCAAACTGCTGCCGAACTTCATCTTCGTCGCCAACATCGAATCCAAAGATCCCATCCAGATTATCTCCGGTAACGAGAAAGTGGTTCGCCCACGCCTGGCGGATGCGGAGTTCTTCTTCAACACCGACCGTAAAAAGCGCCTGGAAGACCACCTGCCGCGTCTGCAGACCGTCCTGTTCCAGCAGCAGCTGGGCACCCTGCGCGATAAAACCGACCGTATTCAGGCCCTTGCCGGCTGGATTGCCGGTCAGATTGGCGCGGACGTCAACCACGCGACCCGCGCGGGCCTGCTGTCGAAGTGCGACCTGATGACCAATATGGTCTTCGAGTTCACCGATACTCAGGGCGTCATGGGCATGCACTACGCGCGCCATGATGGCGAAGCGGAAGACGTTGCCGTGGCGCTGAACGAGCAGTATCAGCCGCGTTTTGCCGGTGACGATCTGCCGTCTAACCCGGTTGCCTGTGCGGTGGCGATTGCCGATAAGATGGATACGCTTGCCGGTATCTTCGGCATTGGTCAGCATCCGAAAGGGGACAAAGACCCGTTCGCACTGCGCCGCGCCGCGCTGGGCGTACTGCGCATCATCGTTGAGAAGAACCTGAATCTGGATCTGCAGACTCTTACCGAAGAAGCGGTGCATCTGTATGGCGACAAGCTGACCAACGCCAGGGTTGTTGATGACGTCATCGACTTTATGCTCGGTCGCTTCCGTGCCTGGTACCAGGACGAAGGCTACGGCGTTGATACCATCCAGGCGGTACTGGCTCGTCGCCCGACCCGTCCGGCTGATTTCGATGCGCGCATGAAGGCGGTTTCGCACTTCCGTACGCTGGAAGAGTCCTCGGCGCTGGCGGCAGCCAACAAGCGCGTCTCCAACATCCTCGCAAAATCTGAAGAGACGCTGAACGATGCCGTTCACGCCTCCGTGCTGAAAGAAGCCGCAGAGATCAAGCTGGCGACCCATCTGGTCGTGCTGCGCGATAAGCTGCAGCCGTTCTTCGCCGAAGGCCGCTACCAGGAAGCGCTGATCGAGCTGGCCTCCCTGCGTGAACCGGTGGATGAGTTCTTTGAGAACGTGATGGTCAACGCCGAAGATCGGGACGTGCGTATCAACCGCCTGACGCTGCTGTCCAAACTGCGCGAGCTTTTCCTGCAGGTAGCGGACATTTCTCTGCTGCAGTAAGCGCCTTTTGGCAACAAAAAAACCTGCCTTCTGGCAGGTTTTTTTATGGCGCGAAGATGCTCATGGCGCCATCTGCTCGCCTACAGGCTGGCCCTTAACTACTCCAGGTTGCCTGCCGTCAGGCTCTCTTTATCGAAAGCGTGGCTGACGTTAATGCGGTTTTGATGCATCGACGTATCGATGCTGGAGCCCGCTTCTGGCGCTACGGCATGACGCTCTGCTGCCATGACGCCGGTTGATAGTGAGACTGCCAGAAACAGGGCGGTCATCACGCTGATATTTTTCATTTTAGATTCCTTTTCATCGTGCTGTCGTTGTCGCCTGTATGCTTGATTCCGGCGGCCGGCACTCTCTAAACGCGCCATCAATGCGATTTATTTGGTCAGTTCTGCGGTCATATGAACGCGGTTGTTGAACTGGGCGCTGGTAATTTTGTAGGACGCACCCTGCTCAGCGGCCTGGGCGGCAATTTTAGCTTCTGCACGGTCCAGGGTGGAGGCGGTAGTGCTGATGCTCTGAGCAAATGCGCCGAAGGACATCAGAGAAAGTGCGGTAACTGCAACGAAAGTTTTGATAGATTTCATGGTCGTATTCCTGAGGTTGTTTGTCTGTAATAGGGCGTTGTGCCCTGATGTGATAAATAATAGGCCGATCGTCGGGTGATTAAAATCGGAACAATTTGCGCATCTTGTTCAAAAAAATAGAATAAAATTTGATCGATGAATCCCGGACGCTCATCGTTATGACCGGTGATAAATACGTCCGTCAGTTGGCCCATCGGCGCGGCTGCTTTTGCCCCATACCGGCGCGGGCGCTGAAAAAATAATCTTGAAATGTGGGGTGCGGTGTGGCTATTCTGTGTCCCGACGAATCCCTCGTCTTACTGAGAGCACACTGAAAATGGATAACCACGCCTGCTGAATTCACTCCTTGCCAACACCATGTGCGGCAGGGGAAGTATCGATTTCATTCAGGAGTGCTTATGGTCCATTGTGCCCAATCCCCCGCTTTTATTTTGCATCAGCTCACCTGTCAGTTTGCGACGGGAGACATGCTGTTTGGCCCGCTAAATTTATCGTTAGAGACGTCGTTCTGCGGTCTGGTCGGCCGTAATGGCGTCGGCAAAACTCGCCTGCTTCGGCTGCTGGCGGGCGTCGACTCTCCTTCCGGCGGACATATCGAACGCTGTACCTCGCTGGCCTATGTTGCCCAACATCCGGCAATTGCTTCCAGCACGACCCTGGCCGATCTGCTGGGCTATGAAGCCATCTTCTCTGCTCTTCTGCGGCTTGAGCGCGGGGAAGGATTCGCTGACGACGTCGAGAGCCTGGAGGGTTTCTGGGATCTGCGCGAGCGTCTGAGCGCGGCGTTCGCCGATGCCGGCCTGCCGGCGTTTTCTCCCGAGCGTCTCGCCTCATCGCTGAGCGGCGGCGAGCGGGTGAAAGCGCTGCTGTGCGGGGCCTTTCTCTCAGGCGCGGACTATTTGCTGCTGGACGAGCCGAGCAATCACCTCGACCGGCAGGGCCGCGAATGGTTGTATCGGCAGCTGGAGCGCTGGCGCGGCGGGGGAATTATCGCCAGCCACGATCGTGAACTGCTGGCGCGAATGCCGCGTATCCTTGAGCTCACGCCGACGGCGCTGCGAAGCTATGGCGGGAACTACGC
>NZ_JAQGFU010000060.1:0-23885 GCF_030078455.1 Klebsiella sp. Ech2A
GCCGCTGTTCGCCCGCCTCTATCGCGCCTGCGAAGATAACAACCTGGCCGAGGCTCAGCGCTGGGCGGCGTACCTGCTCGCCTGCAGAGAAACCCGCGAGCTGCGCGAAGAGGAGCGTAATCGCGGGGCGGCGTTCACCCGACTGCTTGCCGACTGGCAGCCGGAGTGTCCCAAAGAGTGGCGGACGCTGTGCCAGCAAAGCCAGCTGGCCGGCATGGCCTGGCTTGGCGTGCGCTGGCAAATTAGCCTCCCCGACCTGGCGCTGAGCCTCGGCTACAGCTGGATTGAGGGCGCGGTGATGGCCGGCGTTAAGCTGGTGCCCTTTGGGCAACAGGCGGCGCAGCAGCTGATCATCCGCCTGTGCGATCGCTATGCGGCGGATATGGCCAGCGCGCTCGCCGCCCCGGACGAGGCGATCGGCTCCTCCACGCCGCTGACCGCCATCGCCTCCGCCCGACATGAAACGCAGTATTCCCGATTATTCCGTTCTTAGGAGAAAGCATGAACAACTACAAACATCCGCTGCGCGTGGGCGTCGGCGGCCCGGTCGGTTCCGGGAAAACCGCGCTGCTGGAAGCGCTGTGTAAAGCCATGCGCAATACCTATCAGCTGGCCGTCGTCACCAACGATATCTATACCAAAGAAGATCAGCGCATCCTCACCGAAGCCGGCGCGCTGGAGCCGGAACGGATCGTCGGCGTCGAAACCGGCGGCTGCCCGCATACCGCCATCCGAGAAGACGCGTCGATGAACCTGGCGGCGGTGGAAGCGCTGAGCGAAAAGTTCGGTAACCTCGAGCTTATCTTCGTCGAAAGCGGCGGCGATAACCTTAGCGCAACCTTTAGCCCCGAGCTGGCGGATCTGACCATCTACGTTATCGACGTGGCGGAAGGGGAGAAAATCCCGCGTAAAGGCGGCCCGGGGATCACCAAATCGGACTTCCTGGTGATCAACAAAACCGACCTTGCACCGTATGTGGGCGCCTCGCTGGAAGTGATGGAGCGCGACACCATGCGGATGCGCGGCGAGCGTCCGTGGGCCTTTACTAACCTGAAAAGCGGCGACGGCCTGCAGAGCATCATTGACTTCCTCGAAGACAAAGGCATGCTGCGCCGCTAGGCCGTGCACCATCCGGACGCGCCCGCGCCCGGATGGTGCATTCGACGCCCTCTTTTTATCCTCCCCTTCCCCACGGCCCCTGCGGCGCCTGCTCTACGAAGTGGCATAAGGTTTGCTAATTACAGTCATACCTGACCATTAAGGAATGACTATGTCGTCACTGGATATAAAAACTGAGCTACCTGCGCAAACCGGCACAGCCGGCTCCCGTGAAACATTAGAAGATTACACCCTGCGCTACGCTCCGCTGAGCTTTCGCCGCTGGGGGCCAGGCGTCGTCGCCGTCACCGCGCTGGGCGGCATTGCCTACCTGGCCGACTTTTCAATCGGCGCCAGCATCGGCATGGCGTGGGGCACAACCAACGCCATTTACTCGATTCTGCTGGCCGCGCTGGTGATTTTCCTCACCGGTATTCCGCTGGCGATCACCGCCGCCCGCTATAACATCGATCTCGATTTAATCACCCGCAGCGCCGGGTTCGGCTATTTTGGTTCGGTCATTACCAGCATCATTTTTGCCGGATTTACCTTTATCTTCTTCGCCCTTGAGGGCTCGATTATGGCGCAGGGGCTGCTGGTTGGCCTCGGGATCCCGCTGTGGATGGGCTACCTCATCGCCACCCTGATGGTGCTGCCGCTGGTTGTTTACGGCATGAAGGCCCTGACCCGTCTGCAGGTCTGGACCACGCCGCTGTGGCTGGTGCTGATGGTCGTGCCGGTGGCCTGGCTTATCGCTAAAGACCCGGAGCTGGTGGACGGCTTTATGAACTTTACCGGCAAGAACGACGCCTCGCGCGTGGATTTAACCGCCATCATGCTGGGCGCCGGGGTCTGCCTGTCGCTGATCATGCAGATCGGCGAGCAGATTGACTATCTGCGCTTTATGCCGCCGAAGACGGCGGAGAACAGCCGGAGCTGGTGGCTGGCGGTCTTTTCCGCCGGTCCGGGCTGGGTGGTGCTGGGGGCGATCAAGCAGATTATTGGCGCCTTCCTCGGCTTCTACCTGCTGACCCGCTTCCCGGCGGTACATAACACCGAGCCGGTTCAGCAGTTCGTCAGCGTCTTTGATAACATGGTGCCCGGCTGGCTGGCGCTGACCCTGGCCGTGGTGCTGGTGGTTATCTCGCAGATTAAAATTAACGTCACCAACGCCTACTCCGGCTCGCTGGCCTGGACCAGCGCCTGGACGCGCACCACCCGCAGCTATCCGGGGCGGATCGTCTTTGTTGTCGTCAACCTCGCCATTGCGCTGGCGCTGATGGAGGGCGATATGTTCAGCGCCCTGTCGTGGATCCTCGGCTTTTACTCCAACTTTGCCATTGCCTGGGTCGTGGTGGTGGCGACCGATATTACCGTCAATAAGGGCCTGCTGAAGCTGGCGCCGGCCCAGCCGGAGTATCGCCGGGGGATGATCCATAACGTTAACCCGGTGGGGGTAGTTTCCTTTGCTCTCGCCGCCGGACTCTCTATCTGCGCGTTCTTCGGCCTGCTCGGCGCCACCCTCGCCCCGTTCTCGCCGCTGATTGCGCTGGTTATAGCGCTGGTGATGACGCCGCTGATGGGCATCCTGACCCGCGGGCGCTACTACATCAAACAGCACGATGACGGCATTGCCGAACCGCGCTACGACGCGCAGGGGAACGCCTCCACCACCGTGTACCGCTGCATTACCTGCCGGGAAGAGTACGAGCGTCCGGACGTAATGCACTCGGCAAAACATCAGGGGGCCATTTGCTCGCTGTGTAAGAGTATGGAATAGCGAAGAAAAGTAGAGTGCAAAAAGTCAGGCCGACGCGAGGTCGGCCTGTGAGCAGGATCAGGCCGCCGGCAGCTCGGCGAGCGGCCAGCGCGGACGCACGGTGACGCCGAGATCGGGCTTCGCGCCGGTCCGCAGGCGCACCATTCCGGCATAGGCGATCATCGCGCCGTTGTCGGTACAGAACTCGGGGCGGGCGTAGAAGACTTCCCCGCCGCGCTTTTGCATCATCTCAGCCAGCTTCGCACGCAGCGTGCGGTTGGCGCTCACGCCGCCCGCCATCACCAGGCGCTTAAAGCCGGTCTGATCCAGCGCCCGTCGGCACTTAATCATCAGCGTATCCACCACCGCATCTTCAAACGCCCGCGCAATGTCCGCCCGGGTCTGGTCGTCATTCTCATTATTGCGGATGGTGTTGGCGGCAAAGGTCTTCAGGCCAGAGAAGCTAAAATCCAGCCCCGGGCGATCGGTCATCGGCCGCGGGAAGACAAAACGGCCTTCGCTGCCCTGGGCGGCCATTTTAGAGAGCATCGGGCCGCCGGGATAATCGAGCCCCAGCAGCTTGGCGGTCTTATCGAACGCTTCCCCTGCCGCATCGTCTATCGATTCACCCAGCAGCTCATACTGGCCAATGCCGGTCACGCTAATCAGCTGGGTATGGCCGCCGGAAACCAGCAGCGCCACAAAAGGATAGTCCGGCGGATTATCTTCCAGCATCGGCGCCAGCAGATGCCCTTCCATATGGTGTACCGGGATCGCCGGAACGTTCCAGGCGAAAGCCAGCGAACGGCCCACCGTGGCGCCAACCAGCAGCGCGCCGACCAGCCCCGGTCCGGCGGTGTAGGCAACCGCATCGATATCTTTTGCCGTCAGCCCGGCCTCTTTCAGCGCCGCCTGGATCAGCGGCACCGTTTTACGCACGTGATCGCGCGAAGCCAGCTCAGGCACCACGCCGCCGTAGTCAGCGTGAAGTTTCACCTGACTATACAATTGGTTGGCCAGCAGGCCTTGCTTATCGTCGTAAATGGCGATGCCGGTTTCATCGCAGGATGTTTCAATACCCAGTACACGCATGTCTTGTTTTACCTCGCTCTAATACCGCGCAGTTTAGGACCAATGCGGGTTGATGTATACCCTAAGAATTGCGGGCAGCAGCGCGACGAGGGCCGGGGCCCACAAGGGATACGCGACCGGGGCCGGCGGTAAAAGCCTGGCGCGGGACGCTCGCAGGCGCGGCGAACATAAAACTTTGTTCGCCCCGGCAAGAACCCTCGTGTATACTCCTCACCCTTATAAAAGTCCTTTCAAAAAGGGCGCAGGTGCTTTACAAAGCAGCAGTAGTTGCAGTAAAATTCCGCACCATTTTGAAATAAGCTGGCGCTGATGCCAGCAGCAAACCGAATTAATCAAAGGTGAGAGGCACATGCCGGTAATTAAAGTACGTGAAAACGAGCCGTTCGACGTAGCTCTGCGTCGCTTCAAGCGTTCCTGTGAAAAAGCAGGTGTTCTGGCGGAAGTTCGTCGTCGTGAGTTCTATGAAAAACCGACTACCGAACGTAAGCGCGCTAAAGCTTCTGCAGTGAAACGTCACGCGAAGAAACTGGCTCGCGAAAACGCACGCCGCACTCGTCTGTACTAATCTGTTGAGGGCTACAGCCCTCAATTCAGGCTGAGTTGTAAGTTGTAAGGCCGTGCTTCCGGAAGGAATGCGCGGCTTATTTTCGTTTATGCATTAGCATATACACTCACCCCTTCAGGATGCACCAAAGCAGCATAAGAGCGAATCCCGGGAGCTGACTGACGTCGGCGGCAGGGGCGCATCGGCGCTGAAGCAGCTTGTTGGATAAGGTGTATAATTACGGGGCCTATGGCTGGACGAATCCCACGCGTATTTATCAATGACCTGCTGGCGCGAACCGACATCGTCGATCTTATCGACGCGCGGGTAAAGCTCAAAAAGCAGGGCAAGAACTACCACGCGTGCTGTCCATTTCATAACGAAAAAACCCCCTCTTTTACCGTCAACGGTGAAAAACAGTTTTACCACTGCTTCGGCTGCGGTGCGCACGGCAACGCCGTCGACTTCCTGATGAACTACGACAAGCTCGAGTTCGTGGAGACGGTCGAAGAGCTGGCCGCCATGCACAACCTTGAAGTGCCGTACGAAGCGGGCAGCGGACCCAGTCAGATTGAGCGCCATCAACGGCAAAGTCTCTATCAGCTGATGGATGGTCTGAATGCGTTTTATCAGCAGTCTTTGCAGCAACCCGCCGCCGACCCCGCGCGCCAGTATCTGGATAAGCGTGGTTTAAGCAGCGAGGTCATTGCGCGCTTTGCGATTGGCTACGCGCCACCCGGTTGGGATAACGTTTTAAAACGTTTTGGCGGCAATCAAGAAAACCGCCAGTCGCTTATCGACGCCGGCATGCTGGTGACTAACGATAAGGGACGCAGTTACGACCGCTTCCGCGAACGGGTCATGTTCCCGATCCGCGATAAGCGAGGCCGGGTAATTGGTTTTGGTGGTCGCGTGCTGGGTGATGCCCTGCCGAAGTACCTTAACTCCCCGGAAACCGATATTTTCCATAAAGGTCGTCAGCTGTACGGCCTGTATGAAGCGCAGCAGAACAACGCCGAACCGCCGCGCCTGTTAGTTGTCGAAGGCTATATGGACGTCGTAGCGCTGGCGCAGTACGACATTAACTATGCCGTCGCCTCCCTTGGCACCTCGACGACAGCCGACCATATTCAGCTGCTGTTCCGGGCGACCAATCAGGTCATCTGCTGTTACGACGGCGACCGGGCGGGTCGCGAGGCAGCATGGCGAGCGCTGGAGACGGCGCTGCCCTATATGACCGACGGCCGCCAGCTGCGCTTTATGTTTCTACCCGACGGTGAAGACCCGGATACGCTGGTGCGTAAAGAGGGTAAGGCCGCGTTTGAAGCGCGGATGGAGCAGGCTCAGCCGCTCTCCACGTTTTTGTTTAACAGCCTGCTGCCGCAGGTTGATTTGAGCACCCCGGACGGGCGCGCGCAGCTCAGCACGCTGGCGCTGCCGCTGATCACGCAGGTTCCGGGCGAGACGCTGCGCATCTATCTGCGCCAGGAGTTGGGCAACAAGCTGGGGATTTTAGATGACGCCCAGCTTGAACGTTTAATGCCAAAGCTGACAGAAAATGGCGCACCGCGCCCTGCTCCACAGCTAAAACGCACGACCATGCGTATACTGATAGGACTGCTGGTGCAAAATCCGGATCTGGCACCGCTGGTACCGCCTTTAGCGGGCCTGGATCAGCGTAGAATGCCGGGACTGGGCTTATTCAGCGAACTGGTTAACACCTGTCTGTCTCAGCCAGGTCTGACCACCGGGCAACTTTTAGAGCAGTATCGCGGCACAAATGAGGCCGCCACCCTTGAAAAACTGTCGATGTGGGACGATATAGCAGATAAAGATATCGCGGAAAAAACCTTCACCGACTCGCTCAACCATATGTTTGATTCACTGCTTGAACTGCGACAGGAAGAGTTGATAGCTCGCGATCGCACGCACGGCTTAAGCAGTGAGGAACGCCGGGAGCTCTGGACTATCAGCCAGGAGCTGGCAAAAAAATGAATTGCACGGCTTAAGTGCCGAATATCGTTCGGGAAGCCCCCGACAGCCGCGCTGAGGCGCAGCGGCAATAATATAAGTACGCCCTCGCTTTAAATGCTGGCAGTTTGTCTGCCAACACCAATCAAACGAATTAAGTGTGGATACCGTCTTATGGAGCAAAACCCGCAGTCACAGCTGAAGCTTCTTGTCCAACGTGGTAAGGAGCAAGGCTATCTGACCTATGCCGAGGTCAATGACCATCTGCCGGAAGATATCGTCGACTCCGATCAGATCGAAGACATCATCCAAATGATCAATGATATGGGCATTCAGGTGATGGAAGAAGCACCGGATGCCGACGATCTGCTGCTGGCTGAAAACAGCAACAACACCGACGAAGATGCAGAAGAAGCAGCTGCACAGGTTCTGTCCAGTGTTGAATCAGAGATCGGACGTACGACTGACCCGGTGCGCATGTATATGCGCGAAATGGGTACCGTGGAACTGCTGACCCGCGAAGGCGAAATTGACATCGCTAAGCGCATCGAAGACGGGATCAACCAGGTCCAGTGCTCCGTTGCCGAATATCCGGAAGCCATTACCTACCTGCTGGAACAGTACGATCGCGTTGAAGCTGAAGAAGCGCGTCTGTCAGATCTGATCACCGGATTCGTCGATCCGAACGCCGAAGAAGACATGGCGCCAACCGCCACGCACGTCGGCTCCGAACTGTCTCAGGAAGAGATGGATGACGACGAAGAAGATGAAGAAGAAGAAGACGACGACAGCAGCGATGACGACAACAGCATCGACCCTGAGCTGGCGCGCGAGAAATTTGCCGAGCTGCGTACGCAGTACGAGCTGACCCGCGACACCATCAAAGCAAAAGGCCGTAGCCACGCTGCAGCACAGGAAGAAATTCTCAAGCTGTCTGAAGTCTTTAAACAGTTCCGCCTGGTACCGAAACAGTTCGATTACCTGGTCGGCAGCATGCGTAGCATGATGGACAGAGTGCGTACTCAGGAACGCATCATCATGAAGCTGTGCGTCGAACAGTGCAAAATGCCGAAGAAAAACTTCATCACTCTGTTCACCGGCAACGAAACCAGCGAAACCTGGTTCAACGCCGCCGTGGCCATGAACAAACCGTGGTCTGAAAAGCTGCACGACGTCAAAGAAGACGTTCAGCGCGGCCTGATGAAGCTGCAGCAGATTGAAGAAGAAACCGGCCTGACCATCGAGCAGGTGAAGGATATCAACCGTCGTATGTCCATCGGTGAAGCGAAAGCCCGCCGTGCGAAGAAAGAGATGGTTGAAGCAAACTTGCGTCTGGTTATTTCTATCGCCAAGAAATACACCAACCGCGGCCTGCAGTTCCTCGACCTGATTCAGGAAGGTAACATCGGCCTGATGAAGGCGGTAGATAAGTTCGAATACCGTCGCGGCTACAAGTTCTCCACCTATGCAACCTGGTGGATCCGTCAGGCGATCACCCGCTCCATCGCGGATCAGGCGCGCACCATCCGTATTCCGGTGCATATGATTGAGACGATCAACAAGCTCAACCGTATCTCCCGCCAGATGCTGCAGGAAATGGGCCGCGAGCCGACGCCGGAAGAGCTGGCCGAGCGCATGCTGATGCCGGAAGATAAAATTCGTAAGGTGCTGAAAATCGCCAAAGAGCCGATCTCCATGGAAACGCCGATCGGTGACGATGAAGATTCACATCTGGGTGATTTCATCGAGGATACCACCCTCGAGCTGCCGCTGGATTCCGCCACCACGGAAAGCCTGCGCGCTGCCACCCATGACGTTCTGGCCGGCCTGACCGCCCGTGAAGCGAAGGTCCTGCGTATGCGTTTCGGTATCGACATGAATACCGACCACACGCTGGAAGAAGTGGGTAAACAGTTCGACGTCACCCGCGAGCGTATTCGTCAGATCGAAGCGAAAGCGCTGCGCAAGCTGCGCCACCCGAGCCGCTCTGAGGTTCTGCGTAGCTTCCTCGACGATTAATCGTCAGGCAATAAATGCAAAAAGCTCCCCACGGGGAGCTTTTTTTTGCCCGGCGTTTACCCCCAGGCGCAAAGGCTATAGCCCGCGCGTCGCCAGCGCATCGTCAAGCTCGCGATACGCCTCCACCAGCTTATCGAGCGTCGCCCGGTTTAGTCCGCTGGGATTCGGCAGCACCCACAGCTCGGTCGCCCCGATAGTCGCCTGCTGCCTGCCCCACTGCACGCTGCGCGCCTGAAACGCCTTCTCAAAGGCCTGCTTGCCGAGAACCGCCAGCGCCCGCGGCTGATACTCCTCTATTTTCCGCACCAGCTCTCGCCCGCCGCTGCGCAGCTCCTGCAGCGCTACCTCGCTGGCCTGCACCGTCGGACGCTCCACCAGCATGGTGATCCCGCAGCGGGTGTCGAGCAGCTGGAGCTCCTCTTCCGGCTTCAGCAGCCGATCGGTAAAGCCGGCCTGGTGAATCACCTTCCAGAAGCGGTTTCCCGCGTGCGCGAAGTGAAAGCCGGTATGGGCGGAGGATTTTCCCGGATTGATCCCACAGAAGACCACCCGCAGGTTCGGTGCCAGAATATCGTTAATCATCTTATCCCCTGCTCAATAGCTAAAAGGTAATTATAAAGGATTGAAAATGCGTTGTTTATAAAAACAGCAGCCGCGCGTTTTAGGCTGGATTGCGTCTGCCAGTTACTTTATAATCCCTCGCCACGGCCCCTTAGCTCAGTGGTTAGAGCAGGCGACTCATAATCGCTTGGTCGCTGGTTCAAGTCCAGCAGGGGCCACCAAATTTCAGTTTTAAGATCATATGATTAAGCCACTCGAAAGAGTGGCTTTTTTGTTATGTGAGTTTATCTCAGGCATAAAAAAACCGCATCTGGCGAGTGTTTATCATAGCGACAACGGGCGCTGTCGGTTACGGATGGGCGACTATCTTTTCTGATGTGGCAATCAGAAAAGCTGCAGGGTCAGCGCAGGGTACGAAATCGCGCTGATGCATCTATGTGAAACAAGCACTCCCAGGAAGAACCGCATCAACAAGGAGGAGATCAGCAATCCCGGTGGTCGGCTTCCCCCAGCTTCCAGTAGGCGGTGATGTCCACGTTTTTCCGGCTGCGTCCTGATTTGAATAACGCCTGACGAATCTGAATGACATCGCCGTGCTCTCCGGCCCCCCATACCTTTTCAGGGGCAAGGCGCTGGATTGTATTAATCACGTGCGCACAAAAATCATCAGACCGGGGGGACAAGCGGGTTACGCTAAGCCTGCAGCAGACCGGCGGCGGCGGATAATCTTGTTTGTCATCGAGAGCCAGAATAACGTGTGCGGTGACATGTGCTGCCAGCGTCGGAATAATAGCAAATATCGCAGGAATAGCCGTTTCGTCGCCAAACAGCAGCAGGGAGTTGATCCCCTGTACGTCCAGCCCTTCCCTGGGGCCGGCAAGGCGAACAATCTCTCCGGGACATGCGTTTGTTATCCAGCTCATGGCGGGGCCGCTGCCATGTCGGACAATATCAAGGCTGAGCGTCCTCTCCTCCCGATTCAGGCTACCGATCGTGTAGGCTCGGCCAGGGCCCTCCGCCTCTCCGGGCGGGGAAAAAAAGACCTTCACCCAGGCGCCGGGCAAAGCATCAGCAAAATGGGCCACCGCCTCACCAGACAGCACCACACGCGTCATTCGTGGGTTAATGTCGGCAATCTGGCGAATGCTGGCCGGGCGTAACAGGCGACTTTCATGCTTATCCACGCGTACCGCTCCTCTCACTTAAGGGATAAAAGATGCCTTCTTCCCGGGAGAAACCGCGTTTAGCGCACTCAGCATGACGTCCCGGGTTTGATTAAGATGCTCCGTCAGTATGGCAATCGCCCGATCGGCATCATTGGCAAGGATCGCCTCCAAAAGCTCATTGTGGTCGGCGTTACGCTCCCCTTCTTCTGCCGTGACGGGTAATAAAACGCGCTGATAGATAGAAAAAGCCTCAGCCAGCTGTTTTATCATCAGAAACAGCCAGTCGCTCCCACAATTTTCCATCATGATAAAGTTGAAATCCTCATGCCGAGAGTGCCATCCTGGATTGAGTCTTCCAGGCTCTTCAGCCAGCGTTTGCGGCGTATGCACCAGACGATGGTTCGCAGCCACCAGCCGCGCCTGCCACTCCACATCTCGCGTTGCAATTGATTTTCGCAGAGCGATACCTTCAAAAAGAATTCGCTGCTCGGTGAGATCCCGAAGGTCATCAGCATCCAGCCCACGAACGCTAAAACCCTGCTGAGGGGCCACCTCTACGAGCAATTCACCCGCCAGACGATTCAGTGCTTCCCTGATAACGTTGAGGCTGACATCAAAGCGATGGGCCAGCTCAGAAATCTTCAGCTTGTTCCCCGGCATCAATTGCCCGGTCAGAATCAGTTCCCTGATACGAGCATAGATCGTCTGGTTCAGCGACCTTCCTTCCTTGAGCGTTTTCATTGCAACCTCTGTTTAATTTTCAATAAGTTAATTTTAAAAGTCCATCATTATGTTAATAGTAGCACAAAAGATGTTAAGAAGATATTAATACTAAAAACTTATAATTAACAAAAAAATCCATTTTTTACTTTAAAAAAGTTTTTTGCCGGTTATTATCAGCCCTACACCCTATCCGACCCAGGAGTTGATATGTCTCATACACTGAAGAGGTCATTTTTTGAGTTTGAAGGTATGGAGGTAGGTTATTACGCTGGCGGAGAGGGAGAACCGCTCATGATGATTCACGGTTCAGGCCCGGGCGCATCCAGTCTCGGAAACTGGAGTCGGGTGCTGGATGGCCTGAGCCAGCGTTACCGCATCTATGCGATGGATCTGATTGGCTTTGGCATCAGCGGCCGCAAACCTGCGCCGCCCTATTTCGATTTCGGAATGTGGGTTCGCCAGGCTAAAGCGATGCTCGACTTGATCGACGCGCCGCAAATCGGCGTCATCGGCCATTCTCTGTCGGCGGCAATCGCCCTGCAACTGGCCTCAGCCGACCGGCGAATTTCCGCAGTATTAACCACCGGCGCCATCGGTGCCCCTTTTTCCGTATCCGATGCAACCAGACGTATATGGCGCTGCCCGGAAAACCGAGTCGAATTAGTGTCGGCACTTAGCACATTAATTCATGATACATCCATTATTGACGATGACTATATTGCTGCACGCGAGCCGGTTGTTTTTGCCCAAGGCTATGCCGATTACTTTAATAGCATGTTTTCCGGCGACCCACGGCAATACGTAGAACAAACGACGCTGAGCGAACAAACCTTGTCGGCAATTCATTGTCCGGTAATCATGCTGCATGGCCGCGAAGATATTCCATTCCCGCCGGAAACTTCTGAAGTGCTGGCAAAAAAGATAAAACAGGCCGATCTTTATATTCTTCATGGATGCTCGCATTCGGTAGCGTTTGAACGAAGCCGCTCCTTTTTGTCAGCGGTAAATCAGCTTTTTAGTTAATCCTTTTTCTTTTACCCGAGGTCGCGAACACGGATTATATTATTACGGGTTAATACTACATCTGGAAACATGCCGCCTTTTATTTCGAAAACGCCATTAAATCTGGGGGGACACATCTGTCCCTGTGTTTTGTGAAGCGAGGAAACAATAATGAACGGGCTGTCTCAATATAAAAACACACCTGCATCTTTACGTTTAACCTGTTTTATTACATCGATAATATTTTCAGTATTAATGACCTCGCCAGCCAGAGCGGAAGAGGATCGCCTGGTGGGACTTATCCCAGCAATAACCTCAGCCAAGCCATTTAAACTGGCGGTGACGGTAGTACACCTTAATGATGACTTTTATAAAGGTATCATTTACGGCATTACCGATGAAGCCAGGCGGACTGGGGTGAATGTCGTGCAGGTTTCCGTAGCCGGCGCTTACGGCAACGTCCGTGAACAGTTTGCTCAGCTTGAAGCCTTTAAAAGCATTGGCGCCGACGTCGCCGTATTGGCCCCGGCCGCCTATAACGGTTTCGATCCCATAATCAAATCCCTTAAAGACGCGGGCATTAAGGTCGCTTCGGTCGGTATCCCGGTTGACAGTAAGAACATCGATTTTGGTGTACTTCAGGACGACACCTATATTGGAAAACTGATGGCCGATGCGGTGTGCAAAGCCGCTGCAAAACCCAAAAAAGTGGCGATGATCCCGGGCCCGGCCGGCGCCGAGTGGGTGCGTCTACGCTACGAAGGCTTTAAAGCCGAAGCCCAGAAATGCGCCAGCCCGGTTTCAGTGATTGATTCGGCGTTCGGCGGCGGCATTGATTTGCAGGAAGGGCTGGCCAAAGCGTCCGATCTGATGCTGCGTAACCCGGATATTAACTTCATTTATACCCCGCAGATTACCCTTGGCATGGGGGCCGTTCAGGCGATACGCCAGCAGCATCGCGATGCTGCCGTGGTCAGCTCCGCAATGGTGAAACGGGCGGTGCCAATGATTGAGGATGGCAAAATGCTGGCGGTGGTTTCCGAACCGGGGATCATCATGGGTCGCCTGATCGTGCAGTACGCCATTCGCGAAATGGAAAATAAACCCCTGCCAAATCTGGCCCCAGCTGGCGCCGACGGTCTGAGCTACGCCCACTATAACGTGCCGAATAAAGTGCTGGATAAGAGCAACGTCGCGACACACCCCTTTGAAACCTATGAAATTGCACCGGCGGACTGGAAAGTCCCGGCGATGCAGTAACGCGAGCAGAGGGAAGTACGGATGCACAATGTTGAGACCACCACGAGTCCGAATTATCCCCTGCTGCGTATCAGCGGATTGTCCAGGCGATTTGGCGCAACCCAGGCGCTGAACAACGTCTCGGTTCAGTTTGCCGCCGGAGAAATCCACTGCCTGTTGGGTGAAAACGGCGCCGGAAAATCAACCATTGGAAAAATCATCAGTGGGCTCTATCCCGCTGATGAGGGAAGTATCTGGTATGACGAACAGCGGGTAGCCTTCAACAGCTCCCGGGAAGCACGGCACGCAGGTATTGTCATGGTTTATCAGGAGCTGTCTCTGGCACCGAGTTTATCCGTACGCGCCAACCTGTGGCTGGGGGCGGAGCAAGGAAAAACGCTCCTCTCGCTCACTCGTCGCGCTCAGGAGAAGGCCAGGGTAATGGAAGTCCTAACCCAGCTTGGTCTGGACGATATCGATATGGAAAGCGCGGTTGGCCATTTTCCGGTCGCGATTCAGCAGCTGATTGAAATCGGCAAATCGCTGATGTCGCAACCTCGGGTCATTATTTTTGATGAGCCAACCGCCATGCTCGGCGCGGTTGAAAAAGAGATGTTCTTCAGCGTCCTGCGGCGGCTGCGTGAAACCGGCATCGCATCGGTACTGGTAACGCATCATATCGATGATGTACTCGCCGTCAGCGATCGCGTCACCATTATGCGCAACGGCCAGATGGTGGATGCCTTTCAGGTAACCCCGGAGGTAACGGCAGATTTCATCGTCTCGCGGCTGACGGGCAAAGCGCCGGGTAGCCACCGCGTGGAGAACAAGAGGGAGCAGAACTTCCCTCCCCTGCTCGATTTTGAAAATCTGCCGGTCAGCGGCGGCGGGAGCCGGGTCTTCAGCTTGGGGAAAGGCGAAATACTGGGTATCTACGGCGTCGTCGGCTGCGGTGGCGACGTGCTGGTGCAAAACCTGGTGGGCTTTATCCCGACACCGCATGACGCCTCGTCTCGTTTCCGGCTGGATGGCTATGAATGGCGTCCCAAAAGCGTGGTGGATGCGCTGAAAAGCGGCGTGGCGTGGCTACCTGCGGGTCGGGCCAGTAATGGCGTTTATCCCACGCTGTCGATTGCTGAAAATCTGATGATGACGCAGTTGAAGGCCTTCAGCCTGGCGGGATTCATCCGCCCCCGTCAGGCTGATGCCAGCGCCGATAAGATTCTCAAAGCCTGCGGGGTTAAGTTCGCCGACAAGCACGATTTACTGACCAGCCTGAGCGGCGGCAATCAGCAGAAGGTATTGCTGGCGAGGGCGATGGCAAGCGCAAAGAAAGTTCTGGTGCTGGAGGAGCCTACTGCAGGAGTGGATATCGATGCCAAATACGAAATCCATCAGCGCATTCGGGCGCTGGCGAACAGCGGTGTCTCGGTGATCCTGCTTTCCAGTGATTTAGCCGAAACCATGTCCCTGTGCGATACGGTCTGGACTCTGTTTCACGGCTGCGTGGTGAACACTTATCGCACGCCGGATGAGCACGACAAGGCATCAATTATTGCCGATGTGGTGGGGCAAGAAGCATCCGATGATGGCCCCAATGAATCAAGCGTTAGCCTGAAGCAGGAGTGGATGTGATGAATACAAGCAGAGATGTCAGCCTGATAGTCCCTCAAAAATCGGCGGTAAAACGTAAATTCTCGATGTCCGACTGGATGCTGCCGCTGCTGGTGGTCGTTGTTGCGATTGTGACGGGGATTATTCAACCGCGGTTTTTATCGGTGAGTAACGGTATTAACCTGGCCTGCCAGCTCGCGCCGCTGTTAATACTCTCTCTCTGGGACAGGCGGTGGCGGTGATACGAGGAGGGCTCGATCTTTCACTCTCTTCCGCCATGTCGCTGGCAGGAGTGGCCGGGGTCATGGTGATGAATCACGCCGGCATTCCCGCCGGGCTGCTGGTGATGGTGCTGGTGGGCTCCCTCACCGGCGCGGCGTCAGGCATGCTGATCTCCTTTTTCAATACTTCGCCTCTGGTGATCACGCTGGGTATGCTCTCCGTCGCTCAGGCATTTGCGCTGATTCTTTCCGGCGGGGTGCCAATATATGACGTTCCCGCCGCGTATATTGACGCAGTCGGTTACGGCACGCTGCTGGGGATACCGGTGATGGTATGGATTGCCGTTGCGCTGACCGCAGCCATTGGCGTGCTGCTGAAATACACCCTGTTTGGCCGCTACGTTTACGCCATGGGATCTAACGTCTCCGCCGCGTCCAAATCCGGCATTAATGTCCGCCTTAATACGGTGCTGGTTTATATGGTCAGCGGGTTCTGCGCCGGTATCGGCGCCATTATCCTCACCGCCTGGACCAGTTCCGCACAGCCGATTGCGGCAGCGAATCTGACGCTGCAATCGCTGGCAGCCGTGGTACTTGGCGGCGTAGCGCTCACCGGCGGAGCCGGAAATTTGCGCCAGGTGATTACCGGCGTGGTAGTCCTGACGCTGCTTTCCAACGTAATGAATATGGTCGGCGTATCGGCATATTACCAGACGCTTGCCGTCGGCGTGGTCATTATTCTGGCGGTAGTCCTTGACCGGTTTCGCCGTCGCGAATCGTACTGATATTCGTCGCCAGTATTTATTCGAAACAGGTTGAACATTCTTACCATTATTTATCCTGCTATAAGGAGTGTTGCTATGTCTAAAAACGTTACCTATATCAACCCTGAAAATGCCAGCCCGGCGCAGGGGCTCTACTCTAACCTGACCAAAGTCCGCACAGGCGATCTCTATTATATTTCCGGACAGCTTGCGGTCGGTTATGACGGCAGCGTGGTCGGCAAAGGCGATTTCGATGCGCAGTTTTCACAGGTATTTAAAAATCTCGGAGATGTGCTCCGCGCCGTCAATTGCGATTTTAATGATGTGGTAAAGTTCAATACCTATCTGGTGGCGTCGCAGCACATCGAAAATTTCATGAAAAATCGTAAGGCGCTTTTTCCCAGCCTGTTCGCAACCTCCGACTATGCGCCCAATACCCTGCTGGTGGTCGATCGTCTGGTGAAAGAAGAGTTTCTGATTGAAGTGGAAGCCGTTGCCCGCGCACGCGATTAATTACAGGACTGCAGGAAAGGTTAATTATGAAGCTAGTAACTTATGTCTATTCAGACAGTAAGAGAATTGGCGTTATTAATCACGCTGGAAATATTATCGACGTCAGCGACATTGTAAACTCCAATGACATGAATGTGCTTATCGAGCATTTTTCGGAAATAGAGAGCAGCTTAAAATTATGCTGTGAAGGTTCAGGCAAAAACGCGGTGGCCATTGACGACGTGCGTCTGCTGGCGCCAATCCCAGCCACGCGGCGCAATATTTTCTGTGTTGGCAAAAACTACTATGCGCACGCCGAGGAGTTCGGTAACAGCGGTTATGACTCCAGCGCGGCGGCGGGCAACGTACCGGCGAACCCGATCATCTTCAGCAAACCAGCGACTTCCATCTGTGGCCCTGATGACGCCATCGACAGCACGCTGGATCCGCACAACACCATCGACTATGAAGCCGAACTGGCGGTGGTGCTGGGCAAAAAGGGGCGGATTGCGCAGGGCGAGGACCCCATGTCCTTCGTCTTCGGCTATACCCTGGTGAATGACGTCACTTCTCGCCACTTGCAGAAACTGCATAGCCAGTGGCTGCTGGGAAAAGGAATTGATGGATTTTGCCCGATGGGGCCGGTTCTGGTCACCGCCGATGAGTTTGGCCCCCCCGGTAGCCAGACGATCTCCTGCCATGTGAATGGTGAACTGCGCCAGCAAGCATCCGTTTCCGACCTGATTTTTGATATCCCGCGATTAATCAAAACCATCGGCCAGAATATTACCCTGCTGCCCGGGGACGTCATTGCTACCGGGACGCCCGCAGGTGTAGGTCTGGGATTTACGCCGCCCCGTTATCTTGCCCACGGCGATAGCGTGACGGTTTCAATGAATGAAATTGGGCAGTTAACCAATACCATTATCTGATTAAGAAGAAGGTCCCCATGGCTAAGATTGTCAGTGCAATCAGTATGTCCCACGTTCCCGGCGCATTAGGCTGGGCCGACGCGCCTTCCCCTGAACAGCGCCAGCGGCTGGCGGAAATTCATGCCAGATTAAAACAGTGTATCGATGAAACTCAGCCCAATCTGATCGTTGCCTTTTTAGACGATCACTTTGAGAACAATTTTCGTAATTTAATGCCGACGTTAGGTGTACCCGTTAGTGATGCGAATATCGGCCCAGCCGAATATATGATGGAAGCGCTGAAATTTGATAAACAGCACCCTATTGCCAGCAACGCTGAAATTGCGCAGCTGCTCCTGGAAAAGCTGATCCACGGCGGATTTGAAGCCACCCGGATGGGGCCGATTGAATACGGTAATAACCTGATGATGCCGCTGGTGTTTATTAATCCGGAATTCAATATCCCGGTCGTTCCGGTATATATCAACGTCTTCTCTCCACCGCTAATGCCCTATTCACGCGCCTACGATCTCGGCCTGAAAGTACGTGAAATCATCGACGCTCTGCCGGATGAGTTCCGCGTGCACTTTCTCGCCACCGGCGGGCTGTCGCACTGGCCTCCGGTCTGGACGGAAGGCGCGCCGGAAGGCGATGAGCTGCTGCAGCGTATGAAGGTCTACCAAACCATCGGCAAAGAGGCCCTGATAAACGACCCGACGCTCTATACCGATTTCGCTCAGTATGAAATTGAAATGATGAGCAAAATGGAGTGGCCGCTGGGTAACAGTCACCCGCTGGTCAACGAAGAGTGGGACCGCGAGATGCTGGAGCGTTTCGAAGCCGGTGACGTCAGCTACATGCGCGCGCTGACCTACGACGAAGTGGAAGAACGCGGCGGCCACGGTGGCCATGAGGCCCTGAACTGGGTGGCGCTAATGGGGGCCATGAGAGGGGCCCGTCCGGACTATGTTGCCTATGAATCGGTACCGGAGTGGATCACCGGCATGAGCTATCTGACCTATCCAGGCCAGAAATAAGGGGAAGCGTGATGGCAAGAATCGCAATAGTAGGCGCCGGCATGGGTGGTCTGGCCTTTGCTTCGGTCATGAGAAACGGTCAGCACCAGGTGACGATATATGAACAGGCCAGCGAACTGGCCGAGCTGGGCGCGGGTATCTCCTTATGGGCTAACGGCACGCGCTTGTTTGAAGAGATGGGCATCGCCGCGCAGATGGCGGCACGATCCTGTGAAACGGAGATGGCGTTCTTCAGAAATGAGGACGGCAGCGTGGCCGGTTCTCAACCGTTGGCCCGAGAGAACTGGTACCGGAATGAGTATGGCTATCCCTATTACGGGGCATTCCGCACCCATCTTCAGTCGGCATTGCTCGATGTGATTGGCAAACAGACCATTCGGCTGAACAAACAGCTGGTACGGCTGGAAGAGGCAGACGATGAAATCATATTACATTGGGCGGATGGCTCAAGGGACAGCGCCGATTTAGTGGTGGGTGCAGACGGCATTAAGTCGGTCGTACGGCAGTATGTCAGCCCCGACGCGTCGCCGGTGTTTACCGGCAACAGCGCGTTTCGCGGGCTGGCGAAAACAGCCGAACTCGATCTGCTGCCGGAGCCGCGCTCCTTTACCGACTGGATGGGTAACGGCATGCACGTGCTGAATTTTCCTGTAGGCAAAAATTTCGAATATCAGACCATCGTGGTGTTTATGGATGGGCCGGAAAAATGGCCGGACGAATCGTGGCGTGTCCCGGCAGATGCGAAGCGTGTTCGCAGCCATTTTACCGGCTGGCACCCTGCCGTCGGCCAGTTGCTGGAGCACGTTAATCTGGCAGAGCGCTGGGGAATGTTTCAGGTTAGCCAGATGTCCTCCTGGCATCGCGGGCGGGCGGTGCTGATTGGCGATGCAGCCCACGGAATGATGCCGCACCACGGACAGGGCGCGATCTCCTCTTTTGAGGATGCGGTAGCCCTGGCACATATCCTCAACGATAGCGCCACGACATCTATTGCCGGCGGGCTCGAGCGCTATGAGCAAGAGCGCAAAGGACGCGGCGAGAAAATTCAGCAATCCTCCCGGCGGCTTAATGATTGCCTTCACCTTCCGGCCGGACAGGATCGCACCAGGCGTAATGCGGTACTCAATAGCCTGGAACAGCATTTCTCCTGGCTACACAGCTATAAAATTGGCGTTTAACCGCTGAGCTGAGCAGGCATCTGCCTGCTCAGAATCGCCTTTGTAGGCACGTTGGCGGTGCGAAGCGACGCTATTCCCGAACGTCCTGGCTGGCTGATTTTAAAATAATCCATTGCATATCATTATCTTGAAGGAAGCTTATTCGCAAGAGGCACGGTTATTGCCTGATTAAGCCATGGGCCAATAAACATCGCATTCTTTTACAGGTATCAGCATGCTCAACACATCGGTAGTACTGTCGGTAGGAATCGAAGACAAGGTGTCGCCCACCCGCACGTTGATGTTTGCTCTACAGCACCTGCTGGCGTTGACCGGGATATGGGTTTTTCCGGTCATCATTGGCGCCTCGCTGAATCTCAGCAATGAGCAGACCGGCACCATCGTACAGGCCTGCTTTTTTACGACCGGTATCGTCACCATTTTGCAATCGGGCCGCTTTCTACGCCTTCCGGTCGTACAAGGGCCAACGGCCGCCTTTATGGTTGCCGTATTGGGATCGGCGCATAGCGTTGGGCTGGGCACCGCTTTTGGGTCGATGTTTGTGGCGGCTTTAATCTTCGCTGTACTCTCCATGCCGCTGAAGCGGCTGGGGATAACCGGCCTGCTGATCCGCTATATATCTCCTCCTATCGTTTTTGGCTCCCTTCTGGTGATTATTGGCGCACAGCTCGCCAGCATCGGTCCTGCAGGCTGGTTCAGCACCGCCAGCGGCGGAACGCTGAGCACCAGCTTTATCGCCGCGCTGGCGACCATTCTCGCTATTATTGGCTGCATGGTGTTTGGCCGCCATGATCTGATAAAACGCGGTGCGCTGCTGTGGGGGATCGTCGTTGGCGTAGTGGTGTTTAAGCTGCTGACAACGTGGCATCTACCCGATCTCGCCAACGCGCCGTTTGTCGCGTTACCGCACTTCTTCGCTTTCGGATTCGGCGTGTCGCTGCCGGTGGTTTTGCTGATGATGCTGGCGTTTCTGCAGGCCTCAGCGGAAGCAATGGGCATGTATTCACTGCTGGCCGACTGGGGCGGTCAAACGCTGACGACCCAGCGAATTAATCGCGGACTGTTTACCGAGTTTATCGGCTGCGCCATTGGCGCGGCGGCAGGCGGTTTGGGCACGACGTCGTACCCGGAAAATGTTGGCATTATCCGGGTTTCGGGCGTTGCCAGCCGTTTTGTCACATTGACTGCCGGGGTCCTCTCGCTGCTTATCGGATTACTGCCGCAGGTTGGCCTGCTGCTGGCGTCGCTTCCTCAACCCGTACTTTCTGCCGCCTCCTCCATTCTGTTTGGCATCATAACCCTGAGCGGGATACAGATAATGGCGCGAATTCACTGGGATGAACTGAATCTCGCCGTGGCAGCGCCCGCTTTCATACTCGCCATGGGGAGTATGTATCTACCGCCAGAGGTGTTGAATCTGCTGCCCGGCTCCCTGAAGGGCATTGTGGCGCAGCCGATGATTGTTGGCATCATCCTGCTGATTTTCCTCAACCTCATTATCAATGTATTTGTGCGCGGCTTACGCAAGCCCGCGTTTGAAGAGGAGACGCTTTAATGACGGGAAAAGTGACGTGGCCGATAAATCCTGCTCGTACCGCGCTGATCGTGGTGGATATGCAAAAGGTGTTTTGCGTCGAAGGCGAGGGGCTATATGTTCCTGAGACCGCGAACATTATCGAAAACATTCAGGCCCTCAGCAGCCTGATGCGGCAGCGTAAAATGCCGGTGATCTATCTGCGCCACGTGGTGCGGGGAGACGGCGAAGATACCGGGCGGATGCTTGATTTCTATCCTAACGTTAATGAACTTTTAGGACGCGGTAATCCGGCGGTTGAAATTATTGACGCGCTCGCCCCCGTGCCTGGCGACATTGTGGTTGATAAGCTGTTTTACAGCGGTTTTCACAACACTGACCTGGATATGATTTTACGAATGAAGGATATCGACACCCTGATTGTCTGCGGCACGGTGACCAACGTCTGCTGTGAAACCACCATTCGCGATGGCGTGCATCGCGAATACAAAATGATAGCCCTGAGCGATGCAAATGCTGCAATGCCCTATCCTGATATGGGGTTTGGTGAAGTGAGCGCCGCAGAGGTTCAGCGTATCTCCCTGAGCGCTATGGCCTATGAATTTGCCGAGGTTACCGACACGCCCGATATCATGGCGCGGATTCAACTCGCCGACTAAGCCTTCTTGCCTGAAGCCCCCTGCCGGGCAGGGGGTTGCGTAAAGCGTTCAGCTATAGCCAGCGATAAAAGCCCCTTATGCATAGCAGGCCCCCTCTTACGCTTTCCCAACGTCGGGCCGTTTACGCCGGCGGACGCCCGTCAGGATTCGGTCAGCGCCAGGTGCAGGCGGTCAGTCAGCGGCTTCAGCAGATAGTTCATCAGCGAACGCTCGCCGGTGCGGATAAACCCTTCAACCGGCATCCCGGGTCGAATCGTTAATCCCTGCAGCTTGTCCATCCCCTCCCGCGTGACCTTAACGCGGAGCGCGTAATAGGGTTTCCCGGTTTGTTCATCGACTAAGCGGTCCGCGCCGACCATCGTGACCTCCCCCGCCACGCGCGGCGTGGTGCTCTGATCGAAGGCCGAAAATAGCAGCTCCACCGGCAGGGCCTGATGCACCTTATCGATCAGCTCGACCGGTACGCGGGCTTCGACCTCCATCGGCGAATCCTCCGGGACGATCTCCATCAGCTGCTGCCCGGCCTGAATCACGCCGCCCTCGGTAAATACCGCCATGCCGACCACCGTTCCCGCCACCGGGGCCCGAATCTGCGTATCCTGCAGATCGGCCTGCGCTTTCTCCAGCTGGTTTTTCAGCGCGGCGATCTGCGCCTGACCGTCCGCCAGCTGGGTATTGACCTCTTTAGCGTACTCATCCCGACGCTGCTGCGCCTGCAGCCGCAGCTCGATCGCCTGCCGCTGCAGACGTCCGATGCTGCCGTAGGTTTGCGAAATCTCCCCCTCCACGCTGGCAAGCTCCCCCTCCATCGACAGTAGCTGATTGCGCGCCACGTAGCCCTTTGCCGCCAGCCCGCGGATGCCGGAGAGCTGCTCGTTGAGCAGGCGCTTTTGCTGCTGCTTGCTGCTCAGTAAAGACTGCATCCCGCCGAGCAGCGCCTGGGTACCGGCCACCCCTTCATCAATGGCCGCCAGCTCGCTGCGCAGGGCCGCGCGGCGGTTAACCAGGAGCTGACGCTGAAGCGCCAGCTGCTCCACCACCTCCGCTTCCTCCCTGACCGCCGCCAGCTCGGGCAGCAGCACGATCTCGCTCTCTCCCGTTCGCTCCGCCGCCCAGCGCGCCATCTGCAGCTGCAGGCTACGCAGCTGGCTTTGCAGCGCGTCGCGTCGGGTTTGCGTGGTCACGGTATTCATCACCACCAGCACCTGGCCTGCCTGCACCTTCTCGCCGTCGTGGACGCGGAGCTGCGCAATCACCCCGCCGCCGGGATGCTGCACCGCTTTACGGTTTCCCGTCACCACCACGCTGCCGGAGACCGGCACGCCGCGATCGAGCGGCGCGAAGCTGGCCCAGCAGAGAAACCCGCCAAATCCGACGATTACCAGCCATAATCCCCAGCGTAAATAGGCGCGTTCGCTGAACGATCCCTCATACCAGGCCAGCTGCTCGGACTGCGTCAGCGCTCTCATCATTTCCCCTCAGCGCGTACCCGCGGTGACACCGCGGTATAGCCCACGTTAAAACCGCCGTGCCGGCCCGCGCCGATCGGCGTTACCGCGCCGGAGGTCGGCGCGCCGGCCATGCCCGGCAGCTTTTTCAACACCTCGGCGCTCGGGCCCTCGTGCTGCATTCTGCCGCCGGAGAGCACCAGCAGGCGATCGGTAATCGCCAGAATCGCCGGTTTATGCGTCACCAGTACCACGCTTTTTCCTTTCTCTTTCAGAGTCAAAATGGCCTGCTGCAGCGCCGCCTCACCCTCTTTATCGAGGTTGGCGTTCGGCTCATCCAGCACCACCAGGGCCGGTAGGCCGTAAAGCGCGCGGGCCAGCGCCACCCGCTGGCGCTGGCCGCCAGACAGGCCGCTGCCGCCTTCGCCCAGCACCGTGTCATAGCCCTGCGGCAGGCGTAAAATCAGCGCGTGGATGCCGGCCATCTGCGCGGCCAGCACCACGCTATCGGCATCCACCTCGCCAAAGCGGGCAATATTTTCCGCCAGCGTCCCGGCAAACAGCTGGATATCCTGCGGCAGGTAGCCAATATGCGGACCCAGCGCCGTTTTATCCCACTGGTGGATTTCGGCATCGTCCAGCCGCACGCTGCCGGATAGCGGTTTCTGCACGCCGACCAGCTGCTTCATCAGCTGCGTTTTACCCGAACCGGAGGCGCCAATCACCCCCAGAACGGTGCCGGCAGCCAGCGCAAACTGCAGCTGCATCAATATCGGCTGACGCCCTCCCGGCGCCGTAATCGTCAGCTGCTCAACGCGTAAATGTCCCTGCGGCGCGGGCAGCGGTAAACGCT
>NZ_JAQGFU010000061.1:0-23847 GCF_030078455.1 Klebsiella sp. Ech2A
TCCTGTTCGAGCGCCCGCCCCTGCGTAGCGCCCCCCCGGCACAGCACAATGCGCATCCCCAGCGCCTCTCCCTCATCGAACAGGATCTCCGAGGTGTCAAACGGCATATCCGGCCAGTAGAGATAGTTGTGATCGGCCACCGTGGCGCAGCCCGAACGCAGCAACTCAGTTAACCCGATTCGCACCGCCAGACGAAAAGTCGGCTCGTCGAATGTGGCACGAAAACGATAAGGCGTGGCACTTAACCACGCAGTCAGGCTTTTATTCAGCCCCTGAGGTTCTCCTTTAAGCAATGACTGAAACAGGTGATGGTGGGTATTGACCCAGGCCGGATAGACCACGCAGTCACGTGCGTCGAACAACCGCTCATCCGGCAATGCCATCAGGGTGCCAATGGCCTCGATCGCGCCATCGCGGACGCGAATATCTGTCCCGGCGTGGCGCGCCGCATCCCCCGGCAGCCCGGTCAGGATCGCGTGCGCGTTTTTAATCAGCAATGAGTGAGATGACATTGCAACGCTCCTCAAGGTTTAACCTGCATGTGCTCAACAAATTCAGTGGTATAAGCCTGTTTCCAGTCGGTATCTGCCTTTAACAGTTTGGCGTTGACCATGAAATCACGGGTTTTCTGCCAGCGGGCTTGCGTCATGGTGCCCCAGCCCTGCGTTGCCGCATCGCCACCGTCAATCAGGTGATGCTCTTTGATTTGCTGAACGCCCCAGGCCAGCAGATCATCGGTCATTTTCGGGTTATCCTTTTTAATTAGCGCGTTACCTGACGACGGATCCTGCAGATAGCTGACCCAACCTTCCATTGACGCACGTACGAATTTCGCCATCGTTTCTTTACGGCTGCTGATAAGATCCGGACGGGTGATCAAAATCCCGCCATAAGGGGGATATCCGTGTTCCGAGAAGAGGAAGAAATTAGATTTCACCCCGGCCTTCTGCGCCTGAAAAACCTCTGAGCTGACATAGGCTTGCTGCGCAACATTATCGTCAGCAACAAAGGGCTGGATGTTAAAGGTATAGGGACGAACCTGGGAGTCGCTGAGCTGGTAGCGCGCTTTAAGCCACGGCCACCAGGTCGATTGCCCTGAGCTGGAGACCAGAATGGTTTTGTCCTTCAAACCGTCGAGGGAAGTGACGGAAGCGTGCGTCAGCAGACCCTGCGGGTCGAACTGGAACGGAGCCGCGATGGCTTTGGCCTGAAAACCCCGCTGTACTGACTCGAGCAGTTGGAGGTCGTAGCCGATGATCGCATCGGCGCGTTTTGACAACAGCAGCTGCATGCCATTGATCTGAGGGCCGCCGGACTGAATGCTGACATCCAGCCCGTAGCGTTTGTAAATGCCTGTCGCCAGCGCCTGATAATACCCGCCCTGCTCCGCCTGAGCATACCAGGACGTCAGCAATACGAGTTTCTCATCAGCGTGAGCCGGCAGTGCAAACAGGCCAGGAACCAGCGCGCTCAGCACGCAGCAAGACAGGGGAATGCGGGATATTAACTTCATTACTCCTCTCCTAATCATCGCCGGAGGGAGGGCGAGCAGACGCAGCTCAGCCCCCTAACCGGCTCAAAGTGAACCGCGAAATAGTTGCTGAGCAATGTCCCGCGCAGTTATCTGCACTGACCGCTTCTACTCATTTTTAGCTATACAAAAAAGATGCCAACTCCGCCGGTGCACTGTCTGTGCGCCTTGTCAGGGGATCTGGTTTCTTCACCCTGCAACTTTTGATTCATCGCGGAGCGTATAGCACCAAATTAGTGCACATTAATGTTGGCCCTGGCCGGGCGTTTGAATCTGGCTAAAGAGCATCTCCAGCTGTTTAAGCATCATCGACGCCGCCAGGGAAAGCTGTCTTGCCGGAGCCACGCACAGCGACAGCGTGAAGGTTTTTAATTGCGGATCGGTCAGCGGAATAAACTGCAGTTCGTCGTTTTGTACCTCATCCATGATATCGAGCCAGCACAGAATACCGATGCCAATTTTCTCTTTAATCAGGGAGCGGATCATATGAATGTTATTTGAAACTGCGACCTCATTAATCATGCCTCCGTTGATATTCATCAGCGCCTGAACTGGCTCGGCAAGCATCAGCGGCGCAGAAGGCAGGATGAACGGATATTCCATGCACTGATTAAAACGGACACCGCTTTTGCCCCCAAGCGGATGCCCTTTCGGCACCACGACGCCGAGATCGATTTCGGCAAAGGCCCGCACCTGCAGCTCTTTGGAGCTTTGCGGGTTCAGCATAAGCCCGAAGTCCGCATCGCCCGACATCAGCGCCTGCTGAATATCAACGTTGTTCATCGTTGTCAGGGTGAATGAAATGTTCGGGTAGTCGAGATGTACCTTTCTGAGCATCGCCGAGAAAAAATGCCGGTTGATAGCGTCGATGGTGGCGATCCTCACATGCCCTCTGCGCAGCCCCCGCAGGTCGTCAAGCTGTTCGCAAACGCGGAAAAAATCTTTTTTCCAGTTGTTGGCGGCATGTAACAAAAGCTCACCAGCAGCCGTCAGCCTCAGCCCGGTGGGATGTCGTTCAAACAGGGGCATCGCCAGCTCGTTTTCAACCCGCAGTATCTGCCGGTCAATTGACGAAGCGGCGACATGCAGGGTTTCGGAGGCCTTGCGAAACGAGCCCTGGCGGGCAACCTCAGTGAAGTACAGCAAAAACCGGGAGAATGCGAACATTGTGTAGTGCTCTCTTTTATGCAACGGGACGTGCGAATCAAAGCGCTGGACGCAACAGTTTTATAACAATAACGTAGCTTTCATTGCAACGGGAACAATCGTTTCATCGCTTTAAAAGCAAAATTTTCGCCCCTTATTACTATGGCGGCGGATTGCGCGGCGAACGGGTTGAACTTTCCCTTTAATGAATGGCTTATCAAAGTAAATACGGTAAATGACAATGAAAGACGCCGGAGTAATTCCTGTCACAATAAAAACGGTCGATATAAATGGTGAAGGGAATATTTCATTGCAGCTTGTTGCGCAGCAGGCGGGATTATTGCCGGCTTACTCCCCTGGCGCGCACATTGATGTTTTTATTCCTGAAATCGGAGCCCGGCAATATTCTATTTGTACCGAAAAAAGCAGCCGGGAATATTATGAAATTTGCGTAAAACTGGCGGAAAACTCCGCCGGCGGTTCGCACTTTATTCACCATAATTTCCGCCCTGGCGATAACCTGACCATCTCGGCACCGCGTAACCATTTCCCGTTGCCCGGTGCGGGACGATATTTGCTGTTTGCCGGGGGTATCGGCATCACCCCGTTGCTGACCATGGCGGAACATATAGCTGAACAACAGATTGAATTTGAACTGCATTACTACATTTCTGACGCGACACAAACGGCGTTTACATCACGCCTGAATACGCCCGCGCTGGCCGGTCATGTTTTTTTGCATTGCAGCGCCGCAAATGATTCCCTGCGCGACAAAACGCCCCCAAGCCTGCGTCAGGCCGATCGGAATACCCGTGTGATGGCCTGCGGCCCGGACGGATTTATTCAGCGCTTGCAGGACATTATGCAGGAACACCGCTGGCCAGCCGGAAATTTATCGTTCGAGCGTTTTAGCAACGCGAATATGAATAATGACACCGCCGGGCAGGAATTCCATATTCAGCTTAATTCTACCGGAAAACGTTATTTAGTCAGCCCGAACCAAACCATCGCCGAAGTTTTATTAAGCGCCAGGGTCGATATTATGCTGTCGTGCGAACAGGGTATTTGCGGCTCCTGCATCACCGACGTGATCGACGGGATCCCTGACCACCGGGACTGCGTGCTGACTGACGAAGAGAAAGCCACGAACACACAAATGACCTTGTGTTGTTCGCGATCCAAAAGCCCCGTACTGGTCCTTGACCTGTAATGCCAACGCGGAGTCTCAAGATGAGTATCTCAATCCCCACATCACCGCTTAATGGCATTGCTAACGTGCGCCTCCCCGCGTGGCTACTTCCCGGCGACTGGCCCGAGCAGGCGGGGGAACCGATGACGGCCGATTTGCGCTTTGACGCAGGGAAAATTACGTCACTGATGCCCAGCCAGCCGCAACAGGATAACCTGTGGGACGTTCACGGCGCACTGGCGCTTCCGGGGCTGATTGAACCTCACGCACATCTCGATAAAACCTTCACCATTGGCCGCAGCCGCCCGCCCAAACCGGGTCTGCTGGCCGCCATTGAAACAATGCATCAGGACCGCCAGCACTGGACGGCGGCAGACCTTCATCGGCGCGCAAAACAAGGGCTCACGTGGGCTGCCGCCAACGGCGTAACGCATTTGCGCACCCACATTGACTGGTTCAACATCATCCCCCCCGTGGCCTGGTTCGAGCTGGCTAATATCAGGCAGCCGGGCGTGACCCTGGAACGCGTCGCTCTGGCCCCGCTGAGTTTTTTTGCCGACGCAGAGGCCGCTGACCGCATCGCGCGCGCGGTGGCGCAAAGCGGCAAAGACTGCCTGCTGGGGGGCTTTATCCACTCCTCAAATTGGAATCCGGCGGCGATGACCCATCTGCTGCGCAGCGCCTCCCGCTGGCAACTGAATCTGGACCTGCACATTGACGAAGAGCTTTCTGACGTGGCGCACGGCCTGACCTGGCTGGCGCGTTATTTGTCGGAGAATGAATTTAGCGGCCACATCAGCTGCAGCCACGGCTGCGCGCTAGCCTCCGGCAGTGGGCAACAGGCGCAGGAGGTGCTGAGTTTACTGGCGGCACAGCGCGTCACGCTGATTGCGATGCCGATGACCAACCTGCTGTTGCAGGATGCCGTGACAAACCGTACGCCGCGCCAGCGTGGCATCACGCTGTTGAAAGAAGCGCAGACGGCGGGCATTCCGGTGCTGCTGGGCTGCGACAACGTGCAGGATGCTTTTTGCCCGGCAGGCAGCTACGACCCTCTGGATACGCTGAGCTGCGCCCTGTTCGCTCTTCAGTTGGAAAACGTCTTTGACCAGCAATCGCGTCTTATCTGTGATGTGGCGGCACTGACCGGAGACGTCGCCGCAAATCGTCCGCTGGCTGTTGGCACCGAGGCCAGTTTGATCCTCTTTCCAGGCAGCGACAGTCTGACCTGGCCTTTAAACAGCGCGGCCCGCCTGGTTATCCACCACGGCAGGTTGACCCACCAGCGCATGTGGAATCAGGAGTTACCCCATGAGTCTTGAAGCCGGAGCGGGCAAACCGCTCGCCAACTATGCCGCCTGGCGTCGTGCCGGTGATTTTGTCTTTCTCTCCGGCATAATTCCCGTCAATCCTCAGAGCGCGACGATCGTGCGGGGTTTTCAGGATATCCCCACCCAGGCCCGTCTGTTGCTGGGCGAAACCGGCGAATTCTCAACCGATGCCAAACAGGGGCCGGTTCTGGCACAAAGCTGGTACGTGCTCGAAAGTATCCGCCACACGATTGAAGAAGCCGGAGGGCAAATGAGTGATGTGATCAAGCTAGTGCAGTACTTCCGCAATCTCGATCACTTTCCTTACTACAGCCGGGTCAGAAAACTTTTTTACCCCGATCTGCCACCGGTTTCTACCGTTGTGCAGGTCAGTGAAATGCTGCCCAGCGCCGAGGTGCTGATTGAAGTTGAAGCTACGGCCTGGTTACCGCAATCCCGCCTAACCAATAATGTCCGACCGCGAGGCACAGCATGATTAACGGTTACATTCCCGCAGAGCGTTTTCTCCCCTTCCTGAGCTGGACGGCGATTGCAGCCCTGCCAGACAAAGCCAATACCGTGATCGTATTGCCAACCGGCGCAATCGAACAGCACGGCCCGCATCTGCCGTGTTCGGTTGATAGCGTGATTTCCTCGGGGGTAGCGGGTTATGCGCTGACACGGCTGCCGAAGGCGATCCCGGCCTACGCCATTCCGCCGGTAACCTACGGCAAATCGGATGAGCATCTGAATTTCCCCGGCACGCTGACCTTAACCGGCGAAACGCTGCTGCAAACGATTTTAGAAATTGCCGAATCTCTGTACCGCGCCGGATTCCGTAAATTGCTGATGATCAACGGTCATGGCGGGCAACCGCAGGTGCTGCAAATGGCATCACGGGAAATGCGCCTGCGCCACGGCGACATGATTATGATCCCTCACGACGTGTTCCGCGTGCCCAACGTTGAAAACGAGTTTCTGAGCGCGCAGGAGCAGAAGATGGCGATGCACGCAGGTCACAGCGAAACGGCGGTGATGCTGGCGCTGGCCCCTGAATGCGTCCACATCGAACACGCGGTCGCCAACTATCCTCCTGAATTCCCTTGCCCGACGCTGTCGTCAGGTCGCCCGGCTGCGGCGTGGGCTTCTTATGATTTTGGCCCGAGTGGCGTCATTGGCGACCCGACCGGCGCCACCGCCGAACAGGGGCACGCGATCCTCGATTCGCTGGCGGCAAGCTGGGCACAGGCGATTACCGAAATCCATCACATGGAATGGAAAGTACGCAGCGAGCCTACCTGGGGGAAACACCACTGGAACGGTTTTGTGCAAACCACTTTGACTCCTCCTCCGTCTTCTTTTGTCTCTAAATAAAGGAACTCTTGCGATGAAAATATGGCGTACACCTTCTTATACCCTACTTGCCCTGCTGCTGGCCGGGGTTTCCACCTCCAGCATGGCGGAAGAGAAATTCACATTCATCACTAACTGGTACGCTCAGGCGGAGCACGGGGGTTTTTACGACGCGCAGGCCAAAGGTTTGTATAAAGCGGCGGGGCTGGATGTCAGCATCAAGATGGGTGGCCCGCAGGTGAACGTCATGCAGCTGATGGCCGCCGGGCAGGCTGACTGTACGCTTGGCGACAACGGCCAGGCGCTGGAAACCTGGCAGGCAGGCGTTCATGCGGTCACGGTGGCGACCGTGTTCCAGCATTCACCTACCGTCTTCATCAGCCATGACAAGGTGGATAAAGCGCAGGAGCTGAAAGATAAAACTTTCCTGCTGGCCACGGAGGCTTACACCTCCTTCTGGCCGTGGGCGAAGAGCGAGCTGGGGCTGTCCGCCGCGAAGATTCGCCCTTACACCTTCAGCGTACAGCCTTTCCTGGCAGACAATAATCTGGTGCAGCAGGGTTATGTCACGTCCGAACCGTTCTCGGTCGAAAAAGGTGGCAAGCCTTTCTACGTCTACATGCTCAGCGACTGGGGTTATCCGCCTTACGGCAACTCAATTATCTGTATGGCCGATACGGTTAAAAAACGCCCGGCAGCAGTCGCCGCCTTCGTAAAAGCCTCTATGCAGGGCTGGAAAGAATATTTGCAGGATCCGACCGCAGGCAACGCGCTGATCGCCAGGGATAACCCGCGCATGGGCGCCGACCAGATTGCCTTTGGTATCGCGCAGATGAAGAAGTATGAGCTTGTCACCGGCGGCGATGCGCAAACCGGCGGTATCGGCATCATCACGGAACCCCGGCTGAAAAAGACCTGGGACATGTTGGTGAAAAACAAGCTGATTGACGCGGATAAAGTGCCGTTTGAGCAGACCTATACCCTCGATATGATCAAAAACGCGAAGGTCATGCCATGAATTCAGCTCCTAAACTGACCATGATGAGCGAAGTTCGCTCAGCCATCCCCTCGCCGGTACCGGCTATTGAGGTGCTGTCGGCGGAGAAAATTTACAGCAACGGCACGCGCGCGCTTTTGCCAGTCAATCTCACGATTAATCAGGGAGAATTCGTGACGTTGCTCGGCCCGTCGGGCTGTGGCAAAAGCACGCTATTAAAGATGGTCGCCGGCCTGGTTGAACCCAGTGACGGCAAGCTGGTGCTGTGGCGGCGCGATAGCCGTGAAAAAGTGCAGGTGCCGCTCTCTTTTGTATTTCAGGAGGCCACGCTGATGCCGTGGAGCAACGTGCAGAACAACGTACGTTTACCGCTGGATCTGGCGGGCGTGCCTCGTGCCGAAGCCAACACCCGCGTCAGTGAAGCACTGGAGCTGGTGGGCCTGGGGAAATTTGCCAACGTATTGCCGCGCGAACTCTCGGGCGGCATGCAGATGCGCGTATCGATTGCCCGCGGGCTGGTGACGCGCCCGAAACTGCTGCTGATGGATGAACCCTTTGGCGCACTCGATGAAATAACCCGTAATAAGCTCGACAGCGACCTGCTGCGCCTGTGGCGTGAACAGGGGCTGACGGTGGTATTCGTCACCCACTCGATCCTCGAGGCCGTGTTTTTGTCGCAACGGGTGATAATGATGGCCGCGCGGCCAGGCCGGGTGGTGGAAGATATCGCCATCTCCGAACCGTTCCCGCGCAGCGAAGATTTCCGCGTCAGTCCGGCTTTTTCACGTTATGCGAAGCAATTGCAGGACAGCCTGCTGCAAGCCAGCCAATCGGGTATGGAGTAAAGGTATGCACACTCAAAAATCCTCTCCGTGGATCAACAACCCCACGTTTCGCAAAGTGCTTTACCCGACTGTCGTAGCGGTCATCGTGATTTTGCTGTGGCAGGGCTGGGTGAGCTATTTCAAAATTCCTCAGTTTCTGGTGCCCTCGCCGATGGTGATGCTGCAAAGCCTGTGGACCAATCTGGGTTCGCTAACGATGTCGCTGCTGTTTACGCTGAAAATCACCCTGATCTCGTTTTTACTCTCGATCATCATCGGCGCAGCGGTGGCATTTGTGCTGGTGCAAAACCGGTTTGTTGAAACCGCACTGTTTCCCTACATCGTGTTCCTGCAGGTGACACCGATTGTGGCCATCGCACCGCTGATTATTATTTGGGTCAAAGACACCACGTTGTCGCTGGTGGTGTGTTCGACGCTGATGGCGGTATTTCCGATTATTTCCAATACCACGCAGGGGCTGCGCAGCGTATCGCCGGGCCTGCTGAGCTATTTCCGGCTCAACCACGCCAGCCGTTTGCAGATACTGATCCGTTTACGCATTCCTTCCGCCCTGCCTTATTTTTTTGGTGCGCTGCGGATTTCCAGCGGCCTGTCGCTGATCGGTGCCGTCGTTGCCGAATTTGTTGCAGGCGCTGGCGGCAATAACACCGGTCTGGCCTACCAGATTTTGCAGGCAGGATACCAGCTGGACATCCCGCTGATGTTTGCAGCCCTGCTGTTAATTTCACTCACCGGCATCGCGCTGTTTGGCGTGATGTCATGGATTTCGAGGCGCGTTCTGAGCGCCTGGCATGAAAGCGAAGCCGTGCAATCTCATTAACCTCACTCACTATTAGGCGGGAAGAAGATGGACAGTGAACAACGTAAACATGCGCTTGCCCTGATACAGCAGGCGCTGCCCGATCTAGACTGGACTTTGCAGGCGACAAAGGTCAAACGCCTTTCACGCGATTTTCACTGGTTCAGTCCGGTGCTGAAACAACAGCTCGAAGACAAACAGGCCGATGCCGTGGTCAGGCCACGTAACGAAGAAGAGCTGATTTTACTGGTTAAAGCCTGCGTTCAACACCAGCTGCCGCTGATTTTGCGGGGCGGCGCGACCGGTAACTATGGTCAGCTGGTGCCTCTGGAGGGCGGGATGTTGGTCGATATGACCGGACTCAATCAGATATGCGAACTGGGTGACGGCGTGGTTCGTGCTCAGGCGGGTATTCGGCTGGCCGAGATCGAGGCATTCACGCGTCCTGCGGGCTGGGAGCTACGCTGCATGCCGTCAACTTATCGGCTTGCCAGCCTGGGTGGCCTTTACGGCGGCGGCTTTGGCGGCATTGGCTCAATCAACTACGGACCGCTAGGCGCGCCAGGTAATGTGCTTAGCGTAAAAGTGATGACGATGGAGGCTGAGCCGCGCATTCTGCAGATTCCTGCCCCGCAGGCGCTACTGTTGCATCATGCCTACGGCAGCAATGGAATCATTCTTGAGGTTGAGCTGGCACTGGCGCCGCTTCACCGGTGGATAGAACGGCTGGACGTGTTTGATGATTTCACCGACGCGCTGGATTATGCCAACGCCTTTGCCCGTTCTCCGGGGCTGGTAAAACGCCAGTTGGCACTGCTCGCCGCGCCGATCCCGAGTTATTTCAGCCACCTGAACGGGCGCTATCAGGCAAATCAGCATGCCGTCATCAGCGTTATTGCGCAGGAAAGTGAGGGATTCTGTGCCGGCCTGTTGGAAAAATACCGCGGGTACAGCGCCGTGCGTCAGACCGCCGATGAGGCGCGCGAAGCCAATGCATCACTGATGGAATATTGCTGGAACCACACGACGCTGCACGCCCTTAAAATTGACAGCTCTCTCACTTATGTGCAGACGGCGTTTAATTATACGAATTATCACCAGCAGATTATCGATATGGCGGCTTTATTCGGCGACGAGGTTATTTCGCATATCGAATTTCTGCGTGACAGCGATGGAAATATAACCGCCAGCGGATTGCAATTAGTACGTTATTCTACTGAAGAACGGCTGAACGAAATAATGGTTACTTTCCGTGATAATGATGTAAAAATAAACAACCCCCATGTTTATCAAATTGAAGATGGTAAACAAGGAGAAATTAAACCCGAGGTTGTTTCTGTTAAAAAACACCTTGATCCCAATGGGTTACTTAACCCTGGTAAGCTCAGAGGCTGGGAAGTCCGCAACACATTGATTTTAGATAATGATCCTCTTTTATTGCCTGACAGATAAAAATAACTATTACCCTCCCCATTTATAAAAAACCGGGATAATAACCGTTTGCATATGACCCGATAAAAAAAATTATTGGCCGTCCTCTCTGCCGGCTGAAGACATTATATGTTTTTGACAGGAAGATATTAATGAAAAGTAATAAATTCAACTTTACGCTAAAGTTGGGCGCAATCGTCGTTTCTCAGGCGTTGTTCATGGGCCATACGCTGGCGGCCACGCCTGCCGCATCCGGCTGCGCGGCAGGCATGGCTGATTCCCTGAGCGAAATGTTCACCTGCGGCTCGGTCACCGGCAGCCTGCGCACCCTGTATTACTCCACCCACAATGCGTATTTTTCACCAGGCTACTCTCAGGACACCGTCAGTTACGGCGGCAGCGTAAAGTATGCGACAGCGGAATACTACGGCCTTAGCCTTGGCGTCAGCGGTATTCTCCAGCGCGGTATTTCGCATAACGACGACCATCTGATCGCCGAACTCGGCCCTAACGAGACCGGCGTGGGCGAAGCTTATCTGAGCTACCGCTATCAGGACTTCCGCATTACAGCCGGTGACCAGCGCATCAATATTCCGTTTATCGGCGACTATGACTGGCGTATCACACCGATTCTATTCCGCGGTGTTGACACTCATTACGGCGACAGCGACAACTTCCTGCACGCCACCAAAATCACCCGATACAAACCGTGGGGCGACGATCGGTTCCTCAACACCACCGCTTATACTGATGCCGAGGGCACCACCAACGGCATGTGGGGCGTTGGCGGCGGGCGTGCCGTTAAGCTGGATAATAAAAAGCTTAACGCTCAGCTTTGGTACGAGAATTACAACAACTACACCAAAATAGTGTACGCCGACAGCTTCCTGTCCTGGTCTGATACACCGTCTCAGCCAAAAATCGGTGTTCAGTTTATTCGTGGCCTGAGCGAAGGCAAAGCGCTGGCTGGCGAAGTTAACAGCACCAGCTACGGCGCACAGTTCGTTATGAATTTCACCCCTGCAGTGAAATGGTCCCTGAACTACGACCACATCGCCGCCAACGGTAATGCCTACGGTAACGGCGCGCTGGTGACGCCCTACGCACACAATACCTCCTCCGGCCCATATTTTGCGCAACCGTTCTTCACCAGCACTCAGGATCTCGGCAGCGGCAATGCTTACTCAACCGATCTGAACTGGACCGCTACCGACAATATCTCTTTGGGCAGCCGCTATTCCTTTATGGATTTGACCGCCAGCGCCGGCGCATCCAGCAGCAATCAGTCTGAATATCTGGTGTACGGTACCTACAGTTTCGATGGCGTACTCAAAGGGTTGAGCATCACGGATTTTGCAGGTGTGCAAACCACCTCAACGTCGGACAAAAATTTCTGGCAGAACCGTCTTGCCCTGGAATATGATTTTTAAATATTCATTAGTTCGGCGGTAATGTAACAGCGGTTTTCTTCTGAAAGCCGCAGTCAGCGTGAACAGGCACTCATTACGCAGCCCGGCACGGTTTACCTGGCATGTGGCTGCACCTTCTGCAATGCATTTTCAGCCCGCGCTGCGGCCGCACTTTTCCCCCAGTCCCGCAATACATGCACAAGCTGGCGCAGTTGCCCGCAGCTCAGGCCAACCCGCAAACTGACACGCGTATGTGGCAGTCGCTGTGCTTCCATTTCCGGCGTAGCGGATAAAGCTCGAACCAGGAAATACCCTAGCGTCATTTTCATCTGACCAAATATAAGAGGCTTTTCAGACACAACCTGGACACCTGTTTCTATATTCGCTGTAAATAAAAGCATGTCTTTAAAAACAGTATTGACACTACTTTCAAAATGGGTAAATTAGGATTTAACAGCGGTGAAGTGGTAGTTCGCTGTTATAAGTTGAAAGTGTTAGTAAGGTCACAAAAGTAATTTGCGATAAAGGCCACGTATTTTGTTGTATGGGATTACGGATGTTAAAAAGCGTTTTTTTACATCGGTAATGTTTTAAGGCCACGTAGTTAGGGTAGTTAATCGCAAATCTGGGGAAGTAGCGCGACGATGTAAGGCCATGTTTTTAAAGTTATTTCTTGCGATAGAGTTAGATACGTTAGTTAAGTTAAGCGATCGCAACGGAAGTCAGGCCACGCATCAAAGAGTATATGTCGCGAGGGGATGTACTTGTTTAAAGTGCCATTTTTGAAGGTAATAAAAATGGTGGGGTAAAGTAACGAGAAAATAGAGGGAGGTTTAGTTAGTACCAGCACCCAATATTATCTGTGATAAACGTGTACATTTAAAGCAGTATCATAAGTAGTACCCATATTAAGTCCATGAATGTTAAATCTTAAATCAGTAGTTCCTTAAAAGCCCTGGCTGCAACGGTCAGGGCTTTTTTGTATCTGCTTTTTGTATCTA
Organism: Klebsiella sp. Ech2A; assembly: GCF_030078455.1. Taxonomy (NCBI): domain Bacteria; kingdom Pseudomonadati; phylum Pseudomonadota; class Gammaproteobacteria; order Enterobacterales; family Enterobacteriaceae; genus Klebsiella; species Klebsiella sp. Ech2A. The sequence goes on from NZ_JAQGFU010000061.1 coordinate 13,012, forward strand.
CTGCGTTGATCTCCTCCATTAATCAACTCCTGAGTGACGACCTCATCCCCATTTCCTGGGATAATTCAGCCCCGTACGGGCATGACCGGAGCTAATTCCATCCCGTCATAACGCCTGTCTTTAAGCTCCTCCTCATTGCTGGCAGTCGCACGCGCCGGCGTATTATGCTAAACCATGTCGCTGACGATGTGGTCTGCTGGCTGTCGTTGCCGCTCATGCACTAAATGGAGGTTATCATGATTTTTTTGGGCTACGTCACTTCGCGGACATACCTGCACTGGCCCGATCCTCCGCGCTGGTTAGCCAACTTTAGCTTTTATGAGCATCATCAATCCGCGCCTATTGCGGCTGAGCCCGATACGATAATTCAGGCGGTACAGAACCTGGACATGACGGCGGACCCGATTATTAACGCGCTGCTAAAACTGCGTAAATTACCCGGCAGATGCTATCAACGCTTTACGCAGCATCCCTCCCCCCACACCGTTGACGTCAATGATTTTGGCTTTGCCACATTCACCCCGCGGCATCAAACCAGCCGGGAGCTGGTTCTCGGACTTACCGGCCAGTTCTGGCGGCCCACGATGGCGGTTCATCGCCTCGCCGACGCCGAAGCGTTCGCCCGCTTTAACGAGGCTGATGCCGCGAAGCTCATCCTGTGCTTTCGGGTCGTCACGGCCGACGGCGAGCATCGGCTGGTCACCGAGACCTTCGTGCACTGCCCTACCCCGCAGGTAAAACGACGCTTCGCCTGCTACTGGGGAGTTATCCGCCCGGCAAGCGGCTGGATCCGTCGGCGAACTCTGCTTGCGGTGCAGCGTCAGCTGGCGCTGGAAAACAGCGAGGGCTAGAGGCGGCATGGGGAATGGCAGATGCCGGGGAGGTCTGCCTGATTTATCGGGGCCGAGGCTACCAGCCGCAGACGTTGGTCTCTTCGTCCGATTCATAGCCGCGGACGATATTAACCAGGTCCTTCACCGCATCGGCGGCAATGAGCGGATCCTGTAATTCGACGAGGGTAGCAAATTCTTTATCTACCGATATGCCGTTATTATTATTGGTCACCGACAGAACAAAGCCTTTGCCCTGTTCATTATCCACCGACAGTGAACCAATAAGTTCTGCTACCGCCTGCACCGCAATATCGGGAACATAAAGCGCCATCGGTTTCAGATAGACTTTTGCTTGTTTTTCATCATTGTTGCCGTTAGCAACCGCTAATGAATAGCCTTTATTTTCACTGTTCATACGTTCAGCTTTATCCCTCTATCAGAATTTTAGGGTCGACATAGAAATCCACGTTAAAAACGGTATCTTCCGTCAACGCTTCAATACGGTGCCATTTTTCCGCCGGAAAGACGCCGAACTGGCCGGCCTCTATCGTCATCGTTTCGACAGGCTCAGGAGCGGTTTCATCCGTATAACCATAATAGCGTATAGCACCCTGCATGACCGCCAGACGAGGGTAAACGCCCTGCCGCGTGCCGGCATCAAGATGTCGCTGCCAGATTGATGCCGGTGCCGTTTCTTTGGTCCATAGCGGGGTTGTGCGGGTATGCACGTAATGGGTAGGAATAACGATACGCTGCATGATTCGGCCTCTCTTTCCGCACCATTGAGCACGGTCGGGAACGGGGAAATATATTGCATATGATATACCCCTTTTAATCACTGAGGGTATTATTTTTTAAGAAATTTCACCCTACCCCTATTTATACCCAACAAGGATTATCTTTATTGAATATAAGGTAAGACGGTTCGGCATTAACCGACCCGCAGTAAAGAAAGCATCCTGAGCTATTTATTACTGGCGGTATTCAGCGGCCCCGGTTTACCAATCAGGTAGCCCTGCACCAGGTCGCAGCCTAATTGCTGGAGAGATTTTAACTGCTCATCCGTTTCGACGCCTTCCGCTACGATGCGCATATGCAAGCTTTTACCCATGCTGATAATCAGTCGGACAATATCCAGGTCATCTTTCTGCGCGGGAATATTAATAACAAATGAGCGATCGATTTTAATCTTATCAAACGGGAAATAACTGAGTCGTGATAATGAGGAATATCCGGTACCGAAATCATCAATAGAAATCTGGATCCCCAGCTCGCGCAGCTGGCTGAGGATTTCTAAAGATCGCGTGTTTTCATTAAACACATCTGATTCCGTAATTTCCAGGTCAAGGCGGTGCGGATCCAGCCCCGTGTGCTTCAGCACCGAGATAACGGTATCGGTCAACGAGCTGTTGATCAGCTGAACGGGGGATACGTTAACCGACACTTTCAGCGGCGATGACCAGCTCGCCGCTTCCTCACAGGCAGTTTTGAGCACCCACTCCCCGAGCGGGTTAATCATGCCAATCTTTTCGGCGACGGGAATAAATATTGTCGGCGGCACCATGCCGCGCACCGGATGGAACCAGCGCACCAGCGCCTCATAGCCATAAATCTCGCCGCTCATCGTATCGGCAATCGGCTGGTAGTAAACGCGGAATTCACCGTTATCGAGCGCCTGCAGCAGGTCGTCCTCAAAGGACTTATTCTCCTGCAGGCGCTGGAGCATCCCCGGGCGGAAGATCTGGACGGTGCCTGAACCCTCTTTTTTCGCCTCATAAAGCGCCAGATCGGCGCATTTATATAAATAATCGGTGCGGGTTTCCCGGTCAGAGATAACAATCCCGATGCAGGCATCAATATTGATCAGCGAATCGTAAACCTGATACGGCTGGCTAATCTTTTCGCGGATCACCGTCGCCCGCGCCAGGGCCTGCTCTTCGCTTAAATCGCAGGAGACCAGCGCAAACTCATCTCCCCCGAGGCGGTACAGGGTTTCGGAGGTTCTGCGGAAAAAGGAGAGCCGGCTGGCAAGATCCTGCAGCAGCTTGTCCCCGGAATCGTGGCCCAGGGTATCGTTAACATCCTTAAAATTATCCAGATCGAACAGCATCACCACCGCCGAGCCGTTGTAGGGCCTAACCTGATTGACGATCTCCTGTAGCTTTTGCCAGAAGGAGAGGCGGTTCGGCATCCCGGTCAAGGAGTCATGATACGCGTCGTATTGCAAACGCCGGTTTTGCACCTGGAGCTTCTCTTTTGACGCCTGCAGATCGTTCGCCAGCAGCTTCATGCGGACGTGAGCGCGGCGCAGGTTGTTATTTTGCCGCAGCATTAACAGCCCTAAAGAAATACACATGGTGATCAGCAGAATGGAAATGATCGAATAGATAAAATAGAGGTTCTGTATTTTATCGTGGGTCAGGTTAACGATATTAATATCCTGCGCCAGCGACATTGACGCCAGCCCGGTCATCGGGCCATCGAGCTCGCCCATGCGCTGCAAAATCGGCTTTGTCTGCTGCGGGGTGATGGTATCCAGCTGCTTATCAAGCTGATACAGAATCGCGATCAGGCTCTCAATCGTCGCCCGGCGCCCCGCATCCTTCCGAATAAACTCGCTCGGCTCCCCCTGCTCTAGCGGTTTGATCTGACCCATCATGATCTCCAGACGCAGCCGGACATCATCCCGATCGACCCCTTCAACGCCCAGGGCATAGGAGCCCAGATGCGCTTCCAGCCGCATATACTCAGAGACTATCTGCGCGATTGACCACGAATCGGTGTAGCGGGTCAACTTTTGCAGCTCGCTCTGTCGCTCATGCACCAGATAGGTAATGTACCCGGTGATAACGAAAAGCGACAAAATAATGGCAGTGAGTATTCGATTCAAGATCAAACCCTTAGAGCCTATCCCATTAGGCCGTTTTATTTATCAGTTTGCTCCTGGGCCGAGCCCTAAACCCCGGCGTACGCCTTGGTTCCTGAGCCCTGCCGGTGTCCAAACCCTTTGCAATAATTACGCCTGGCGGGACAGGCTATTACTCGATAATAATTTTCGAAACCTGCCACGCCGAGCGGGAATAATAGATTTGATTTTGTAAATCAGGACTGCTGTCGTAAGGATAAACAATAAACAGCGGGCCCTTGTCGCGGACGCGCATATATTCACCGTTCATTTTTAAAGCCAAAATAACGGGGAATTTATGGAAATCATCAATCGGCACGACCGTCGTATAGTCATTGAGGGCGATAACCCGCGCCGACTTACCCTTTGCCGCGACTAAGTCCATGAGCTTGCTAAGGGAAACGCCGTCGAAACGGATTTTCCCGGAGTACCACGGGGTGGTGGTTTCGACGGTCTGCATGCCCAGCTTCTCTAATGCCGCGCGGTCAAACACCGCGGTATCGCCTTCATTTGTATTTCCAATAAGGCCGGAAATGGTTAAAACGGGCTTGCCCTCAGGCGCGGGCAGTTTTTCTGCAAATGCATTTGGTAAAACTATGAAACAAAATAAAACTGCGAAAAATAAACGCATTTAACTCACCATTTCCAGGATTGGAGATTTGTTAATTGTAAACCATTTACAGCAATTCTTAAAAGATGTCATCGGAAGGTTGTGAGCTGTTCAATTAAAAAAGAATCCATAATTTCAGAACCTTCCGATCGCCCGCTGACGGCAGGCCGTAGAATGCACATTTTTTGCCGTTAATGCATGACGATGGGTAAAAATCTTTTCTCTCGCCCGGCGGCGCGGTAGTCTCTTTGATGACGCCGTTAAGAGTGCGTCTCATTCCAATAACGATAACGTAGCAACAGCACAGATTGACAGGACAGGTATGGACTCAACGCTTACATCCCCCCGCTCCGCCGGAGAAACCCACTCACTTCATCGCGCGCGAAGAGCGGCGTGGGGCAGCTTCGCCGGTGCCGTAGTCGACTGGTACGACTTTTTACTTTACGGCATCACCGCCGCCCTGGTGTTTAACAAGGAGTTTTTCCCGCAGATAGGCCCGGCAATGGGCACCCTGGCGGCCTTTGCCACTTTTGGCGTCGGCTTTCTTTTTCGTCCCCTGGGCGGCATTATCTTCGGCCATTTTGGCGACCGCCTCGGGCGCAAGCGGATGCTGATGATGACCGTCTGGATGATGGGGATCGCCACCGCCTGCATTGGCCTGCTGCCCTCGTTCAATCAAATCGGCTGGTGGGCGCCGGTGCTGCTGGTGCTTCTGCGCGCGATCCAGGGCTTTGCCGTGGGCGGCGAATGGGGCGGCGCGGCGCTGCTCGCCGTAGAAAGCGCGCCAAAGCATAAAAAAGCCTTCTACAGCAGCGGCGTCCAGATTGGCTATGGCGTCGGCCTGCTGCTCGCAACCGGCCTGGTGTCGCTCATCAGCGCCAATACCAGCGACGAACAGTTTTTGAGCTGGGGCTGGCGTCTCCCCTTCCTCTTCAGCGTGGTGCTGGTGCTGGCGGCGCTGTGGATCCGCAACGGCATGAGCGAATCGGCTGAGTTTGAGCATCAGCAGCAGAAAAATATGCCCACCGCGGCGAAAAAGCGCCTGCCGGTCGTCGAAGCATTATTCCGCCATCCCGGCGCCTTTTTGCTGATCATCGCGCTACGCCTGTGCGAACTGCTGACGATGTATATCGTTACCGCCTTCGCTCTCAACTACTCCACGCAAAACCTCGGCCTGCCGCGGGAGCTGTTCCTCAACATCGGCCTGCTCGTCGGCGGGATCAGCTGCCTGACCATTCCGTGCTTCGCCTGGCTGGCGGATCGCTTTGGCCGTCGGCGCATCTATATTACCGGCGCGCTGATCGGCACCCTGAGCGGCTTCCCGTTCTTTATGGCCCTCGAAAGCCAGTCCTATTTTTGGATCCTGTTCTTCGCACTGATGCTGGCCAATATCGCCCATGATATGGTGGTTTGCGTGCAGCAGCCGATGTTCACCGAAATGTTCGGCGCCGGCTACCGCTACAGCGGCGCCGGCGTGGGTTACCAGGTCGCCAGCGTCGTCGGAGGCGGCTTTACCCCCTTCATCGCCGCCGCGCTGGTCACCTTCTCCGCAGGCTCCTGGCACAGCGTCGCCATCTATCTGACCGCCGGCTGCCTGCTCTCGGCCATCACGGCCATGTTGATGAAAAAGCCTCAGCACGCCTGACAGCGCCAGGGACGGCGGGAGCCCGTCGTCCCTAAGGAGACCCCATGAACCAGCACAACAGAGCGGCCTGCTGGCCGCAGCGCTTCATTCATCAACGGCTGCCGCTGCAGTACCACGCTGACCCGACGCTTGCCGAGCTGCCGCTGTTCGAGCGGGCCCGCGGCGGCGAAGCGCTGGCCCAGCTGTGGCAGGCTCCGCAAGGATTCGTCGTTCCCGGCAGCTACCGAAAATTTAGCCAGCTCACCGCCGTTAGCGAACGTTTTGCCGCGCGCGGCTGGCCGGTGTGGCTGCGCCGCTCCGGCGGCGGCCTCGTGCCGCAGGGGCCGGGGATTGTCAATCTCAGCCTTGCCTGGCCGGTCTATCAGCCGCTGGGCGAGGCCGCTGAACCTATCTATCTGATGCTCTGCGGTCTGCTGCAGCGCGCGCTGGCGACCTTTGGCGTCGATGCCCACTTCCAGGCGGTAAGCGGCTCGTTTTGCGACGGACGCTATAACCTCGCCTGCGGTCAGGGGGAGCAGGCGCGTAAAATTGCCGGGACCGCGCAGTACTGGCGGCCGATGGCGGAGGGCCGCGGTCATGTGGTGCTCGCGCATGCGGTGATCCTGATCGATGCCGATCCGATCGCCGCGCATCAGGCGGCCAATGATTTTGAATCCCAGCTGGGCAGCGGGCGGATTTACCACGCGGATAAAACCATCACCCTCGCCCAGCACCTGGCCGGTGAAAAAGATCTGCTTTCCCGCTTCCGCCAGGCGCTGGCGACCGAGCTGCAAAATCTTAGCTGAAGGTACTTTTCAGATAGCGGCTGAAGGTCTCTACCGCCCGCGATACGCGCGGCGCGTAGGGGCGGATGACGTACAGACTCCCGGCAAACACGTCCACCGGCCGCCAGCCGGGCAGCAGCGCCTGCACCTCTGCGCGCGCTATCGCCTCCCGGGCGCTAAAATCGGGCAATAGCGCAATTCCAAGCCCCGACAGCACCGCATCGCGAAGCGATTCGCTGTTATTAGTGGCAAAGGGGCCGCGCACCGGGACGCTCACGCGCCCGGCGCGATCGTCGTCAGATTCAAACGTCCACTGCGGGCTTTGCGAACCGCGCGGGTAGGTCAGACACTGGTGATGGCGAAGCGCATCGGGAGATTCCGGGGCACCAAAGCGGCGGATATACGCCGGGGAGGCAACAATCAGCGTGCTGGTTTGGCACAGCGTCCACGCGACGTGGGTATCCGGCAACGCCTCGCGTCGGCAGTGACGGATCGCGAGGTCAAATCCTTCGCTGGCAAGGGATACCAGCCGGTCGGTAACCTCCAGCTGCAGCTCAAGCTGCGGATGCTGATGCAGAAACGGCGTCATCGCCGGGACCAGCTGCTGGCGCGAAAAGGCAACCGGGGCCGTCACCCGCAGCGTACCGCGCAGCGGCCCCGCCTCATCACGAGTGCCGTTAAAGATATCGCGCAGCTGGCCGAAGGGGGCGTTCAGCTCAGCCACCAGCCTGAGCCCGTCTTCGCTGAGCGTCACGCAGCGGGTGGTCCGGTGGACCAGCGTCTTGCCGGTGACCCTTTCCAGCTCGCTGATTTTCTGGCTGACTGCCGATTTACTGACCGCCAGCCTTTCCGCCGCGCGGGTATAGCTCTTCTGCTCTTCCAGCACCGTAAGCCAGTACAAATGGGTCCAGAAAACGTCGGGGCGCGGATCGCTCATCTCGATTGTTCACCTGTAAAAACAATGAATTCAAATATAGCGGTTTTTGCCCGTCGTCACATTGGATAGCATCGGTTTTGCCCACTCATCGTACATAAGACAATAAGGATGACCTGCTATGCCGCTCCTGACATTTGACCTGATCGAAGGTCGCAGTGAAGATGAAATAAAAACGCTGCTCGATGCCGCCCACCGCGCCGTACTGCATGCCTTCAAGGTACCGGAACGCGATCGCTACCAGATTGTTCATGAAAACAAGCCTCACCATATGGTGATTGAGGATACCGGTTTAGGCCTGTCGCGAAGCCACCGGCTGGTGGTAGTGAGGGTGTTCACCAGCCCGCGCAGCGAAGAGCAAAAACAGCTGTTCTACGCGACGCTGCTCGCCGAACTGCAGGAACACTGCGGGCTGAGCCCCGACGATCTCATGGTTTCGGTGGTGAGCAACCAAAAAGGCGACTGGAGTTTTGGCCGCGGCGTGGCGCAGTATCTGACCGGCGAGCTTTAGCCGCTCACCGCCGGCCCTCGCCGACGGCGGCGTTACGCCCTCGGCGCAGCGGCCATGCGCCTGCGCGCCTTTTGTTCAATATTTTCCAGCAGCTCCTGGACGTCATCTTCATCAATATCGAGGAACTGGCCATCGAGCAGCGCGGCGTGGATGTCCTCGCGGGTCACCGACAGCCCCAGCGGAACGACCTTGCTTTTCACCTCTTCCGCCGCCAGCGGGTGCGGATAGCGGCGCCCAACGAGGTTATTAAATACGATCGCCAGCAGGGCCAGCATGGCGGAGTTCAGCAGTACCGGCGTCAGTACGAAGTGATAGCCTTCGCTGTGTACGCCGGCGCCGCCGAGGATGGCCGTCAGGGCCACGGCGCCGCCCGGCGGATGCAGGCAGCGCAGGAAATACATGCCCGCAATCGCCAGCCCGGCCGCCAGCCCGCAGGCCAGCGCAAGGTTGGGCACCAGCGCGCCCACGGTCACGCCAATCAGCGCCGACAGCACGTTACCGCCGACAATCGACCACGGCTGCGCCAGCGGACTGCTGGGCACGCCAAACAGCAGCACCGCCGAAGCGCCCATCGGGGCGATAAACCACAGGTTGACTTCGCCCAGCAGCCAGTGGCTGAACATACTGGTGACCGCCAGTCCCGTGCCTGCGCCGATGGAGCCGAGGAGAATATGCTTTCTGGCAACCGGCAGCGCGTGCGGCTTCAGGCGACCGATAAAAATGCGGATCCGCGAAAACAGCGCGGAAGGTAAAACGCTTAACATTTCACTGCTCGCTCACGTCATATAAATTACTTATATTTTATTTTTTTTAACCATATTTTAACAACCACGCATTTATCATGCCTATTCGCCCTCGCCCTGTCCGGCGGCCAGCCATTGACCCTGGCTATGTGATTTCAGCGTACTGCGCTAGAATCATCCCCGTTCGGAATTTCCCCCACTCTACGGATTGAAGGCATAATACGTTGAATAATAATATTAATTTAGAGAAAGAAGTGGCATGGGCCAGCCAGAACATGCCGCGCACCCTGCGCCAGGTGGCCGCGCTTCCCGACCTGAGCCAGGTACGACTGGCCTGCTGTATGCATCTGGATATGAAAATGATCCCGCTGGTGCAGGGCATCCTGGAAAAGGGCGCGCAGGTCTTTTTAACAACCTGCAACCCAACCACCGTGCAGGACGACGTCGTCAGCTGGCTTGTAGCGCGCGGCGCAGAAGCCAGCGCCTGGCGCGATATGAGCGATGCCGACTGGCAGCAGTCGTGGGAAAAGGCCATCGCCTGGGGGCCGACGCATCTGTGTGAAATGGGGGCCGATATTACCACCCTGCTCCACCAGCGCGGCGAATTTGGCAACATCGTGGCCGGGCTGGAAGCGACCGGTTCAGGCGTCAGCCGGCTGGGCGATATTCGCCCGGGCTATCCGATTTTTAACTGGGACGATCTGCCGGTTAAAGAGGGCCTGCATAACCGCCACATGGTCGGCCTGACCGCATGGCACACCTTCTTCCAGACCACCCACCTCACGCTGCATGAGAAAAAAGTGCTGGTGATCGGCTATGGCCTGGTGGGCCAGGGCGTTGCCGCCGCCGCGAAGGCCTTCGGAGGCCAGGTGATGGTCGCCGAAATCGACCCCGCCCGTCGCCTGCAGGCGGCTTACGACGGCTGGCATATCGTCGAACTGCAGGACGCCATAGCTTCAGCTGACGTTGTGGCTACGGCAACCGGCGCTAAAAAAGTGGTTAACAGCAGCGCGCTGGATAAAGCGAAAGACGGCGTATTTATCCTTAACGTTGGCCACGTTGCGGAAGAGATTGACTGCGGCTACCTGCGCCAGTTCAGCCATGAAGAGGTGATGCCGTATATCAACGCCTATCAAATGGGCGCTAAAACCCTTTACCTGATGGCCAACGGTTCGATGCTCAACCTCACCGCCGGTTTTGGCGATAGCCTGAACGCCTTCGACGTGACCCTGGCGGTGATGACCAGCGGTATCCACCATATCGTGACCGACGGCATGCAGGCCGAGGCCGAGGTCTATCTGCTGCCGCAGAGCGTGTGGCAAAAAGCGCTCTAGCCCGGATGACAGCAGGGCGCGTGACGGCGCCCTGCTTTGCGGTTTAGCGACTCTCCGGCAGGACGATATTGCTCTCCGCCAGGGTTCCCATCTCGTTAAACACCGTACAGGCGGCCTCCACCAGGTGCATCGCCAGCGCCGCGCCGCTCCCCTCGCCCAGACGCATCCCCATATCCAGATACGGCTCAAGCTGCAGATGCTCAAGCGCAATGCGCGCCCCCTTTTCCGCCGACAGATGGGAGGGGATCAGATAGGGATGAACGGCTGGCGCAATGCGGCAGGCCGCCAGCGCCGATGCGTAGGAGAGGAATCCGTCCAGCACCACCGGCAGCCCGCAGGAGGCGGCCCCCAGCATCACGCCGGTCATGCCAACCAGATCGAAACCGCCAACCTTTGCCAGCACCTCGAGGCCATCCTCAGCCCGCGGCTGATTGACGGCAATGGCCCGACGCACCACCTCCGCCTTATGCGCCAGCTGCGACACCGGCAGGTTGGCCCCGATGCCGACGGTATCCTGCGCATCGCGCCCGGTCAGCACGCTCAGCACCGCCGCCGCC
>NZ_JAQGFU010000062.1:0-23621 GCF_030078455.1 Klebsiella sp. Ech2A
GGCGGATCAGCCTCCCCGGCAGCGCCGATTTCCCCCGCCCGCGTTCGGCGGTCACCGCGGCAATACCGGGAGGGAAAGCGGCCAGCTCGGCAAGGATAGCCGCCTGTTCCGCCTGAGGGCGGCCGTCAGCGGGATGCCACAGGGGCCGAGACGCGGCATCCGGCAGGCCCGGCGCCTCACCCTGCTGCCAGACCAGCGCCTCTTTAGCCGCGCCTATCCGCTGGCAAAAGCGCTGCACAAAGTTGGGGGTTGGGATAGGGTCCGGGGCATCGCTCCAGCGCAGCGAATCCGCGTCCGGCTGCATCGGCCAGCGTGCAAAAGGAGGGGCCAGCAGCACCAGCCAGCTTCCGGCGCGCAGCGTGCCGCACAGGGCGGCAAACGCCGCCACGTCGAAGCCGCTGCGGGCGTCAAAAAAAGCGTGCTGGTATTCGCGCCCGAGCAGAGACTTCAGGGCGCCGGGAGTGCCCGAGGGCGCCGGCATCGGCTGGGGGGAGATCCACAGGCCATCCCCGGCCAGCCGTTCCCGCAGCGCCAGCGCCTGCTGCAGGCACCACGCCTCGTCGCCGCTGAGCACCAGCAGGCGACGAATGCCCTGCTGCGCCATCCGGGCCGTCAGGTTAAGGATTTCTTCCATCCAGGGTAGCGGTCAGAGCGCATTACCAAACGTATTGCACTGCGCCGGATCTCCGCTGTCAAAACCGCGTTTAAACCAGGTATAGCGCTGCTGGGAGGTGCCGTGGGTAAAGCTGTCCGGGACGACCCGCCCCTGGCTTTGCTGCTGGAGGCGGTCGTCGCCAATGGCCTCTGCGGCATTCAGCGCCTCCTGCAGATCGCCGGTTTCCATCACGTCCTGATTCTGCATGCTGTGGCCCCAGACGCCGGCAAAACAGTCGGCCTGCAGCTCCATTTTCACCGACAGGCGGTTAACTTCAGCCTGCGACGCGTTCTGCTGCAGCTGGCGCACTTTGGATTCAATGCCCAGCAGCTTCTGCACGTGATGCCCAACTTCGTGCGCAATCACGTAGGCCTGAGCAAAATCGCCGTCCGCGCCGAGCTTGCTTTTCATCTCATCGTAGAACGAGAGGTCGATGTAGACCGTGCTGTCGGCCGGGCAGTAGAACGGCCCCATCACCGACTGGCCGGTACCGCAGCCGGTCCGCGTCGCGCCGCGATAGAGCACCAGCTTCGGCTGCGGATATTGACGGCCCATCTTTTGGAAGATGGCGCCCCAGGTGTCCTCGGTATCCGCAAGGATCACCTTAGTGAACTTCGCGGCCTGCTCTTCCTGCGGGCTGATGGAGCGTTGGGTGGTGGTTTGCTGCTGTGAAACCGGCTCTCCGGTCAGCATGCCGGTCAAATCCACGCCGTAATAGCCGGCAACCAGCACGATAATCAGCAGAACGATACCGCCCTTCCCGCTGGGAAGACGGAAACCGCCACCGCCGCCGCCGAGGGGCGAACCGGATTCATTACGTCGATCTTCTACATTGTCGCTTTCGCGACGCCCTTGCCAGCGCATAGGCACCTCAATTCATCAAGTTCTCGAATATGAGAGATCGTAGGCGGTTCGGCGCAGGATTACCACTGGAAACAACAAGAAGAGCGCCAGAAGATAGAGCTACCTTCTGGCGAAAGGAGGATTAGTCGAGCTTAACGCCAAGACGATGGGCCACTTCTTCGTAGGCCTCGATCAGGCCGCCGAGGCTCTGACGGAAGCGGTCTTTGTCCATTTTGTCGAGGGTATTTTTATCCCACAGGCGGCTGCCGTCCGGCGAGAACTCGTCGCCCAGCACCACTTCGCCGTTAAACAGACCAAACTCCAGCTTGAAGTCGACGAGGATCAGGCCCGCGTCGTCAAACAGCTTTTTCAGCACGTCGTTCGCTTTGAAGGTCAGCTCCTGCATGCGGGCCAGATTCTTTTTATTCACCCAGCCGAAGGTTTCGCAGTAGGACTCGTTGACCATCGGGTCGTGCATCGCATCATTTTTCAGGAACAGGTCAAACAGCGGCGGATTCAGCTCAATACCTTCTTCGATGCCCAAACGCTTAACCAGAGAGCCGGCCGCACGGTTGCGGACTACGCACTCAACCGGAACCATCTCCAGCTTTTTCACCAGGCACTCGGTGTCAGAAAGTAGCGCTTCCATCTGGGTCGGAATGCCGGCTTCTTCCAGCTTGCTCATAATGAAATGGTTGAACTTGTTATTCACCATCCCCTTACGGTCGAACTGTTCGATGCGCGCGCCATCCCCTGCTGAAGTATCGTTACGGAACTCGAGTATCAGCAGGTCCGGGTTCTCGGTGCTGTAAACGGTTTTCGCTTTACCACGATACAACTCAGCTTGCTTGTTCATCTTTGTCACTCCAGTGAAGATATAGACGATAAAAAAGGCGTTTCTGTGCCGACGCACACGTTTGCGTCACTATACAGAAAAAAGGGCCGGATTGCTCCAGCCCTGTTTATTACTTACCGAATGCGGCCTGGAATACGGCAACCAGCGCGTCGTTCTGCGACTGGGTCAGCGTATGACCTTTCGGGTCAATGAACTGCAGGCTGCTGCGGTTATCAAGGTCGCCGACCTGCAGCTTGTAGTCACCAGAGACCAGCTGCGGATCGTGGGCACCCAGCTCCTGCCAGCTGCTGTCAGACAGCGGCTTATAGGTCAGCGCCATGCTGCCCTGAGAACGCGTGCTGTCGGTCACCTTCATGCCCGCTTTTTCCAGCGCGCCAGGCAGACGTTGCCACACGAGGTTAAACGGCGCGCGGACAACCAGCATCGGCAGACCGGTATCGTCGGCGGCGCTCTGCACGTCGAAGGTCGCACCGGCGTTTTTCTGCGCCGCGTTCTGCGCGCTGGTGGCGTTCATATCCAGACCTTCGGAAATGACGTTCAGCATAGAGGTGCTGTAGCGCTGCAGCGATGCCGGATCGGATACCGGTTTCCCGGCCTGCTCGAGGTTAACCAGCTTCACCACAACCGCCTGCTGATAGCCCTGCGGTTTAACTGAGATTTGATAGCGACCGCGGTACTGCTGGTCTTCATCGAGGCGATTCCACTCCACCCAGTCGGTGCTCAGCGTCTGGCTGGCATCGTCACGTTTGGTGATGACGTAGTTTTTTGACTGCAGAATGGTGGTGACCTGCGCCCACAGCGAACCGCTGCGGCCGTTCTCCACCATCAGCGTCGAAGTGTCACCATTAAACTGAGTGCGTGCGCCGTTTACCAGGGCCAAAGGCTGGGCCGGTGGACGAATGTCCAGAGCTTTACCCACCGCGCCGGCGCTGGTCGCAACCGGAATATTATAATCGCCAGCCTGAACCGGCAGGATCATCCCCGCAGGCGCGTGAAGCTCGCTGAGCGGCGTAGCTTGCAGGTAAACCTCGTCGCCGCCAACCTGACGCTTGTAGCGCGAATCCGAACTACAGGCCGCAAGAAGCAGGACCAATGAAACACCCGCAACCTTCGCCAGGCGCGACTTCTGTACTGAGTAAGCCATCAAATCTCCCTAAACTTTACAGCAAACCGGCATGCTTCAGCGCTGCGGTTACCGCCTTCTTACCGTCTTCGGTAATCGGCGTCATCGGCAGGCGCAGCGTATCGGTCGCCACAAGACCCAACGCCTTGCATGCCCATTTCACAGGGATAGGGTTGGGTTCGACAAATAATTTTGTATGCAATGGCATCAGACGCTGGTTAATCGCCCGCGCTTCGGCAAATTGACCGGCCAGAGCCAGTCGGCACATATCCGCCATTTCACGAGCCGCAGCGTTTGCGGTAACGGAAATCACGCCATGACCGCCCAGCTGCATAAAGTCCATTCCGGTGGCGTCATCGCCGCTCAGCAGAATAAAGTCGTCTGAAACCAGCTCTTTGATCTGATGAACGCGACTTAAGTTCCCCGTCGCTTCCTTAATACCGATAATATTTTTTACTTCCGCCAGACGACCGACGGTTTCCGGCAGCATATCGCAACCGGTACGGGACGGCACATTATACAGGATTTGCGGCAGGTCGGTGTGTTCTGCGATGGCTTTAAAGTGTTGGAACAGGCCTTCCTGGGTCGGGCGGTTGTAATAAGGGGTTACCGTCAGACAGCCAACGATGCCGCTGTCGTTGAAGCGCTGGGTCAGGCTGATCGCCTCTGCGGTTGCATTTGCACCGGTGCCTGCGATAACGGGGATACGCCCGTCGGCCAGCTCAAGCGTCATCATCACAACGTCGCCATGCTCTTCATGGCTCAACGTTGCGGACTCACCGGTAGTCCCTACCGAAACGATCGCCGAGGTTCCGCTGGCGACATGGTAATCAATCAGTTTTTTCAGGCTTGTCCGGCAGACGTTACCGTTTTCATCCATCGGCGTGACAAGCGCTACAATACTTCCCGTGAACATGGGCCATCCTCAGAGCAGAAGTGCAACAAGATTCTCAATGTTACGTTTGGTGCCGTAATAAAAGCAAGAGACCCGATGCCTTCAGGGATGTTGTATGCCGGTTTTTTTTATGCTTTCCTAATGTTACCTCACCTTTTTAAAGGAAGAACAGGTTTGACCGCCTCATTACAACACTATCTGGTTATTACCGCTTTGGGCGCTGACCGTCCCGGCATCGTGAATACGATCACCCGCCACGTCAGCAGCTGCGGCTGTAATATCGAAGACAGCCGGCTGGCCATGCTCGGTGACGAATTTACGTTTATCATGCTGCTTTCTGGTACGTGGAACGCGATTAACCTGATTGAATCGACTCTACCGCTGAAAGGTGCCGAGCTGGATCTGCTGATCGTGATGAAACGGACAACCGCTCGCCCGCCTCAGGCCATGCCAAATACGGTCTGGGTCCAGGTTGAGGTACCGGACTCGCCGCATATTATCGAGCGCTTCACCGCCCTGTTTGACGCGTGGAATATGAATATCGCCGAGCTGGTTTCTCGTACCCAGATCGGCAGTGATGACGATTCAGCCCAGCTGTTCATCCAGATAACGGCGCACAGTCCCGCTACGCAAAATGCATCAAATATCGAACAAGCCTTCAAAGCCCTATGTACAGAACTCAATGCACAAGGCAGTATTAACATCGTTAATTATTCACAGCATGATGAACAGGATGGAGTTTGAGTAATGAATCCACTGAAAGCCGGTGATATTGCACCGAAATTTAGCTTACCAGACCAGGACGGCGAGGAAGTAAATTTGACCGACTTCCAGGGACAGCGTGTTCTGGTTTATTTTTACCCGAAAGCCATGACCCCGGGTTGTACCGTCCAGGCCTGCGGCCTGCGCGATAATATGGATGACTTAAAAAAAGCGGGCGTTGAGGTACTGGGCATCAGTACGGATAAACCAGAAAAACTCTCCCGTTTCGCCGAAAAAGAGCTGCTGAACTTCACGCTGCTGTCTGATGAAAACCATCAGGTCTGCGAGCAGTTTGGTATCTGGGGCGAAAAATCGTTTATGGGGAAAACCTACGACGGTATTCACCGTATTAGTTTCCTGATTGATACAGATGGCAAAGTTGAACACGTGTTTGATAACTTCAAAACCAGCAATCACCACGACGTGGTGCTGAACTGGCTGAAAGAAAACGGCTAACGTTTTATCGAACGCAGGACGCCGGGGCATTTCACCGCCCCGGCGTCCGTTTTAGCACCGGGTTCGTCAAGCCGTCGCGCTATTTATCCTCTTCAACCACCAGTCCGTCCGGCCAGGCGTGCACCACCGCCTTGATTAACGTCGCCAGCGGGATAGCAAAGAATACGCCCCAGAATCCCCACAGCCCGCCAAAGATAACCACCGACAGAATAATCACCAGCGGATGCAGGTTAACCGCTTCCGAGAACAGCACCGGCACCAGCAGGTTACCGTCCAGCCCTTGAATAATCAGGTATACCGCAAACAGGCTCCAGAACTCGGTGCCCGCGCCGAACTGAAACAGCGCCACGCCCACCACCGGAATGGTGACCACGAAGGCGCCAATGTAGGGGATCAGCACCGAGAAGCCGACCAGCACCGCCAGCAGCAGCGAATAGTTGAGCCCGAAGAGGATAAAGCCGACCCACGTCGCCACGCCGACGACGATCATCTCCAGCACCTTGCCGCGAATGTAGTTGGTGATTTGCTGATTCATCTCCTGCCACACCTGCCCTGCCAGCCCGCGGTTACGCGGCAGCACGCGGCGTACGGCGTTGAGCATCTGCTCTTTGTCTTTCAGCAGGAAGAAAACCATCAGCGGCACCAGCACCAGATAGACCGCCAGCGTCAACAGGCCCACCAGCGAAGCCAGGGAGTACTTCACCACCGAATCGCCAACGGTCAGCATGCGGTTGCGCATATTGTCCGCCATCGCGTCGATAATCCCGGCGTCCATCAGCGCCGGATAGCGGCGCGGCACGGTGGCGGCAAAATCGGAGAGCTTATTCAGCATGCCCGGCATATCGCGGATCAGATAGATACCCTGCTGCCAGGCGACGGGCATCACCACGAAGGCCATCAGCAGCAAAATACCGACAAACAGTATCAGAACGAACGACGTCGCCCAGGTACGAGACAGCCCCACGCGCTCAAGGCGGACGGTCGGCCACTCCAGCAGATAGGCCAGCACGATAGCCACCAGCAGCGGCGCCAGCAGACCGCTGAAAAAGAACATAATGCCGAACCCAGCCAGCAAAATAACCAGCAGCGCTATCGCCTCCGGATCGCTGAACCGACGGCGGTACCACTGTATTAACATCTCAAGCATAAACCCTTCCCTGAAGCGCAAAACCGCAACAACCCGAGGAAGTGTATCTAAATGTCACAAAAAAGACTTCGCTTTTTATTAGCAAAACCACAAACATGACCTCCCGCAGCAAGATCATATTTTCAACGGCGTCAACGACAGCTAAACTCGCAGGACGCGCGGAAATGGAACATTACGCCGCCCTACCGGTCAAACTGGCACACCCACATACACAGGACAGAGGTTATGTTCAGGCAGTTAAAGAAAACGCTGGTAGCAACCGTGATAGCGTCGCTGACGCTGGGTTCGATTTTACCTGCTTTTGCTGACTCCGCAGATACCCTGCCGGATATGGGGACCTCTGCAGGAAGCACGCTTTCCATCGGTCAGGAAATGCAGATGGGGGATTACTACGTTCGCCAGCTCCGCGGCAGCGCTCCGCTGATCAACGACCCGCTGCTGGTGCAGTACATTAACGGATTAGGTATGCGCCTGGTTGCGCACGCCAACTCGGTGCGAACGCCCTTCCACTTCTACCTGATTAACAACGACGAGATTAACGCCTTCGCCTTCTTTGGCGGCAACGTCGTGCTGCACTCGGCCCTGTTCCGCTACTCGGATACGGAGAGCGAGCTGGCGTCGGTCATGGCGCACGAAATTTCGCACGTCACCCAGCGCCACCTCGCGCGCGCGATGGAAGACCAAAAGCGCAACGCCCCCCTGACCTGGGTCGGCGCGCTGGGCTCGATTCTGCTGGCGATGGCCAGCCCGCAGGCCGGTATGGCCGCGCTCACCGGCACGCTGGCCGGTACCCAGCAGGGATTAATCAGCTTTACCCGCCAGAATGAAGAAGAGGCCGACCGCATCGGGATTCAGGTGCTGCAGCGCTCCGGGTTCGATCCGCAGGCGATGCCGGCGTTTATGAGCAAGCTGCTCGACCAGTCGCGCTACTCCACCCGGCCGCCGGAAATGCTGCTCACCCACCCGCTGCCGGAAAGCCGCCTGTCCGACGCCCGCAACCGCGCAAACCAGATGCGCCCGGTGGTGGTGCAATCGTCGGCCGATTTTTATATGGCCAAGGCGCGAACGCTGGGAATGTATAACAACGGAGACAACAAGCTCGGCGATGATTTGCTGAACGCGTGGGCTAAAGGCAATATCCGCGAGCAGCACGCCGCGCAGTACGGCCGCGCCCTGCTGGCGATGGGCAGCAATAACTACGATCTGGCGCGTAAAACCCTGCAGCCCCTGCTGAGCGCCGATCCGCAAAATGCCTGGTATCTCGATCTGGCAACCGATATTGACCTTGGCCAGAAAAAAACGGCCGATGCGATTAACCGCCTGAAGAACGCTCGCGAAATCCGCACCAACCCGGTACTGCAGCTGAACCTCGCCAACGCTTACCTGCAGGGCGGGCAGCCGGCGGAGGCGGCGAATATCCTTAACCGCTACACCTTCAATAATAAAGACGATGGCAACGGCTGGGACCTGCTGGCGCAGGCGGAAGCGGCCCTCGGCAATCGCGATCAGGAGCTGGCGGCCCGTGCGGAAGGTATGGCGCTGGTCGGCCAGCTTGCACAGTCTATTTCGCTGCTCAGCAGCGCCAGTTCACAGGTGAAGCTGGGCAGCCTGCAGCAGGCTCGCTACGATGCGCGCATCGATCAGCTGCGCCAGCTGCAGGAACGCTTCCGCCCATATCAAAAAATGTAAGGAGACCCCATGTCTGACGCGGTAAAAATCTACCATAACCCTCGCTGCTCCAAGAGCCGCGACACCCTGAGCCTGCTGAAGGCGAACGGTATCGACCCTGAAGTGGTGCTCTATCTGGAGACGCCGCCGGATGCGGCGACGCTGCGCCAGCTGCTGAAAATGCTGGGTATGGTGAGCGCCCGCGAGCTGATGCGCCAGAAGGAAGATCTGTATAAGTCACTGGAACTTGCCGATCCTCAGCTCAGCGAAGATGCGCTGATTCAGGCGATGGTCGACAACCCGAAGCTGATTGAACGCCCTATCGTCGTCAGCCACGGCGAGGCGCGGATCGGCCGACCGCCGGAGCAGGTGCTGGATATCGTGAATTAAGCAGGATGCGCCATCGTCATGATGGCGCCGATCCCAACGGCTCGCTAGAGCTTAAGGATCTCTTTAACGAAGGGAATGGTCAGCTTACGTTGGGCGGTAATAGAAGCGCGATCGAGCTGATCGAGCGTCATAAACAGCGAGCGCATTTCGCGATCGAGGCGCTTGAGCAGGAAGCGGCAGACGTCTTCCGGCATCTCAAACCCGCGCAGCCGCGCGCGCAGCTGCAGCGCCTGCAGCTTGTCTTCATCGGACAACGGCTGCAGCTTGTAGATTTGTCCCCAGTCGAGGCGCGAGGCCAAATCCGCGAGGCCAAGATTGAGCTGGCGCGGAGGGCTATCGCCGGTGATCAGCAGGCGGGTTTTACCCGACTCCAGGATGCGGTTGTAAAGGTTGAAGATCGCCATCTCCCACGGCTCGTCGCCGGCCGCGCATTCGATATTATCGATACAAACCAGCGAAAGCTGTTCCATCCCCTCCAGCACTTCCGGAACAAACCACGTACGCTTATCCAGCGGCACGTAGCCCACCGCATCGCCGCGCTGGGAAAGCTCCGCACAGGCGGCATGTAGCAGGTGACTGCGCCCCGCGCCTTCACGCGACCAGATATAGATGTACCCGCTATGCTCCTGCCGCAGAACGTTCTGTAAGGCAGCGAGAAGAGAAGGATTACCACCCGGCCAAAAACTCGCAAAAGTTTCATCGTCAGGAAGGTACAGTGGCAGGGAGAGCTGTGCCGGTGCGTTCAGATGGACCTCATCATAGACTGACAGAAAAACGCCAAGAGTTTAGCACGAAGTCTGCCGGGAGAGAACCGGGCGGGATCGCCGCCCGGCTGGAGGATCAGCGTTTGGCCCCGGCGTCATCAGCCGAATCAGCCGCGTCCAGAACCACCTCTTCCGGACGCAGGACGCTAATTAATTTAAAGATCAGGCTCAGGGCGACGCCAACGATCGTGGCCAGCGCCATGCCTTTCAGCTCCGCCGCGCCGATGTGCACCTTCGCGCCGCTGACGCCAATGATCAAAATCACCGAGGTCAGAATCAGGTTCTGCGCCTTGTTGTAATCGACCTTAGATTCAATCAGCACGCGGATACCCGATGCGCCGATCACCCCGTACAGCAGCAGCGATACGCCGCCCATTACCGGCAGCGGAATGATCTGGATCGCCGCCGCCAGCTTGCCGACGCAGGAGAGCAGAATGGCGATAATCGCCGCCCCGCCGATAACCCAGGTGCTGTAGACGCGGGTAATCGCCATCACGCCGATGTTTTCACCGTAGGTGGTGTTGGGCGTCGAGCCAAAAAAGCCGGAGATCATCGTCGACAGGCCGTTGGCAAACATCGAGCGGTGCAGGCCGGGATCGCGAATCAGATCCTTTTTAACAATATTCGCCGTCACCACCAGGTGCCCCACGTGCTCGGCAATCACCACCAGCGCGGCAGGCAGGATGGTGAAAATCGCAAACCACTCAAAGCGCGGGGTGTAAAAGGTCGGCAGCGCAAACCAGTGCGCCTCGGCGATGGGAGTGGTATCGACAACGCCCATCACAAAGGAGAGCGCGTAGCCCACCAGCACGCCGATAAGAATCGGGATGATAGCCATGAAACCGCGGAACAGCACCGAACCGAAGACAGTCACCGCCAGCGTCACCATCGAGATAATAATGGTTTTGCTATCGGGAGACTGACCGTCAGCGGGCAGCAGGCCGGCCATATTCGCCGCGACGCCGGCCAGCTCAAGGCCGATAACCGCGACGATAGCCCCCATGGCCGCCGGCGGGAACATCACGTCCAGCCAGCCGGTGCCGGCCTTTTTAACAATAAAGGAGACGATGCAGAACAGCATGCCGCACATAATAAAGCCGCCCAGCGCGACCTCATAGCCCAGCGGCAGCAGCAGTAAAACCGGGGAGATAAACGCAAAGCTCGACCCCAGATAGGCCGGGATTTTGCCCTTACAGATAAACAGGTACAGCAGCGTGCCGATGCCGTTAAACAGCAGAACGGTAGCCGGGTTAATGTGAAACAGGACTGGCACCAACACCGTTGCGCCAAACATAGCGAACAGATGTTGCAAACTTAGCGGGATTGTCTGTAAAAGCGGCGGTCTTTCACTCACCCCGATTGCGCGGCGCGTCATAGTGTTTTCCTCTGAGTGTCGTTATTAGTTGCTGTTGGCGTGTTTTATTCAAAAAAAAGCCGACTCTTAAAGTCGGCTTCTTATTAATGCTGCAATTATTTAGTACCAAAAATCTTATCGCCGGCGTCGCCGAGCCCGGGAATAATATATCCGTGCTCGTTGAGGCCCTGGTCAATGGACGCGGTGTACATCTCGACGTCCGGGTGCGCTTTCTCCAGCGCGGCAATCCCTTCCGGAGCGGCAACCAGCACCAGCACCTTGATGCTTGAGCAGCCCGCTTTTTTCAGCAGGTCGATAGTGGCGATCATCGAACCGCCGGTTGCCAGCATCGGGTCAACCACCAGCGCCATACGTTCGTCGATATTGGAGACCAGCTTCTGGAAGTAAGGTACCGGCTCGAGGGTTTCCTCATTGCGGTAGATGCCAACGACGCTGATGCGCGCGCTCGGGACGTGTTCCAGAACGCCTTCCATCATGCCGAGGCCGGCGCGCAGAATAGGCACGACGGTAATTTTCTTACCTTTGATCTGCTCAACTTCAACCGGGCCATTCCAGCCTTCGATGGTGACCCTTTCGGTCGCCAGGTCGGCGGTGGCTTCATAAGTTAGTAAGCTACCAACCTCTGAGGCGAGTTCACGGAAGCGTTTGGTGCTGATGTCGTGCTCGCGCATCAGGCCCAGCTTGTGTTTGACGAGTGGGTGTTTCACTTCC
The DNA here is from genome assembly GCF_030078455.1 of Klebsiella sp. Ech2A. NCBI lineage: Bacteria > Pseudomonadati > Pseudomonadota > Gammaproteobacteria > Enterobacterales > Enterobacteriaceae > Klebsiella > Klebsiella sp. Ech2A. The sequence continues at coordinate 11,646 of NZ_JAQGFU010000062.1, forward strand.
ACAATCTTCATTCTCTTTCTCCTCTGAGGGGCAGCCACAAAAAAAATCGCGGGATTATACCGCTTTTTCCCATTTGCGCCATAGCCGATATGTTTGACCGGGATCAACCAAAATGCTTTGCGCTGCCTGAGCCAGTATAAATCAAAATAAAAAAACCCCGCGCAGGCGGGGTTTCACGGGGCTTTCGGGCGGTTTAGAGGGTTTCGCCGTTACTGCTGATAACCTGCTGATACCACGCAAAAGATTTCTTGCGGCTGCGGGCCAGGGTGCCGTTCCCTTCGTTGTCTTTATCGACGTAGATAAAGCCGTAACGCTTTTTCATCTCGCCGGTTCCGGCAGAGACGAGGTCGATACAGCCCCACGGGGTGTAGCCCATCAGGTCAACGCCGTCTTCCACCACCGCTTTTTTCATTTCAGCGATATGGGCGGAGAGATAATCAATGCGGTACTGGTCGTCTACCGTGCCGTCAGCTTCGCGCACGTCGATAGCGCCAAAGCCGTTTTCAACAATAAACAGCGGCAGCTGGTAATGATCCCAGAACCAGTTCAGGGAGTAGCGCAGCCCAACCGGGTCAATCTGCCAGCCCCAGTCCGATTTCTGCACGTACGGGTTTGAGACCAGGCTTTTCGTCTCATCATAATCCAGCTGCGGATTATCTTCGGTAGCCTTAGTGGCGAACGACATGTAATAGCTGAAGCCAATATAGTCAACGCAGCCTTCGCTCAACGCCACGCGGTCTTCTTCGGTGATATCCAGCGCAAAGCCGCGGCGCTCAAAGTAGTTGAGCAGGTGCTGAGGGTACTTACCGCGCACGTGAACGTCGGTGAACCAGTAGCGGCGGTGCATGGCGTTCATCGCCATCATCATATCGTCCGGCGCGCAGGAGAGCGGGTAAATGGGGCACATCGCAATCATGCAGCCGATCTGCAGCGCCGGGTTAATCTCCCGCGCGGCTTTCACCGCCAGGGCGCTGGCAACCAGCTCGTAGTGCGCGGCCTGATACATCACCGGCTCGCGATCCTCACCCGGCAGGAACTTCAGCCCCGAGTTGGTGAACGGCGCAAAGTCTTCGTGGAAGTTTGCCTGGTTGTTGATCTCGTTAAAGGTCATCCAGTACTTCACCTTATGCTGATAGCGCTTAAACACCACCTGCGCAAAGCGCACGAAGAAATCAATCAGCTTACGGTTACGCCAGCCGCCGTATTCGCGCACGAGGTGATAAGGCATCTCGAAGTGGGAGAGCGTAATAACCGGCTCAATCCCGTGCTTCAGGCACTCGTCGAACAGATCGTCATAGAACTGCAGCCCGGCTTCATTCGGCTCCTGCTCGTCGCCCAGCGGGAAAATACGCGTCCAGGCAATAGAGGTACGAAAGCATTTGAAGCCCATTTCCGCAAACAGCTGAATGTCATCTTTATAGCGATGATAAAAATCAATCGCCTCATGGTTAGGGTAATTTTTACCCGCCACCACGCCGTCGGTAATTTCGCGCGCCACGCCGTGGGCGCCTGCGGTCATCACGTCGGCAACGCTCGCGCCCTTGCCGCCCTCCTGCCAACCACCTTCCAGCTGATGCGCCGCAACCGCGCCGCCCCACAGAAAACCTTCTTTAAATCCAGACATGTTCTCTTCCTTATGAGCGATCGCCAGTCGGCGATCGGTATTGCTGATTGAAATGGTAAACGGCACCAATCAGCCCGGCGTCGTTGCCGTGGCTAACGGTGTCGATATAGTCTGCAATGCCAAACCAGGCCAGATGTTCACGCAGCAGCGTCAAAAAGCCCGGACGTTCCACGATGCCGCCGCCGATGAGGATAGTCTGCGGATCGAACACGTTGACGAGGTTATAAAGGCCGGTGCCAAGGCCGTTAAAGAATTCGGCCACCAGCCGATGACAGGTCGCATCGCCCCTGTCGTAGCGATCGAATATCTCTTCCCCGGTCACCTCTTCCAGCGTTTTGCCGAAATGCGCGGCGTAGCGCTGGCGCAAGACGCGCAGGGTACAGTTCTCATTCATTGAGTAGCGACGAACGTCGCGGGTGCCCGGACGCTGGGTCTGCATATAGCCAAATTCGCCGGCGCGAAAGCTCGCACCGTGCACCAGCCGGTCATTACAGAAGATAGCCCCGCCGATTCCGGTGCCAATCGTCAGCACCAGAAAATCACTTATATTGGCGGCTTTGCCCTGCCAGCGCTCGGCCAGCAGCACGCAGTTAGCGTCGTTTTCAATGGCGACGGGAAGTCGGATCCGTTGTTCAAGCCAGGTTTTGATAGCGAAATTATCGAATCTGCGGATAGCGCCGCCCATTTCGATATAGCCGGTGTGTGGATTAACGTAGCCGGGCGCGCTGATCGCCACCCCTTCACACTCCGGATGCGCGGCAATCCACGCCAGCATGGCCTGCAAAATTTGCTCGCCGTCGCTGTCGCGAATAGGCTGTTTTCCCTTCTCCAGCAGCTCGCCGGTACCGGTCATCGTGCCCATTTTTAGCGCCGTGCCACCAATATCAAATGCGGCAATTACCATCCTTCCCCCCTCCTGAATCCTCTTGATACCGTCGTTCGGCTCGCTTAAATAAAAAGAGAAACCGGTTTCAGTGGCATGATGATCATTCTGGCGCGCCGAGGCAAGAACAAGAATGTACCCGGTTTCATTTTCGTGAACAGTATCAAATTTGTCCATCTCACCGCCGTTTAACGCCGACTGTAAAGCAGGCTCGCAAACGTTTGCTATCCCTGTTAGAATTGCGCCGATTTTTCTTGCTACCGCAAATGTGTGGAGACTTCGCAGTGACCGATAAAACCTCTCTCAGCTATAAAGATGCCGGCGTAGATATTGATGCAGGCAACGCGCTCGTCGACCGTATTAAGGGTGTGGTGAAGAAAACCCGCCGCCCGGAAGTGATGGGTGGACTGGGCGGATTCGGCGCACTGTGCGCATTGCCGCAGAAATACCGCGAGCCGGTTCTGGTCTCCGGCACTGACGGCGTCGGCACCAAGCTGCGTCTGGCAATGGACCTCAAGCGTCACGACACTATCGGTATCGACCTGGTGGCCATGTGCGTAAACGACCTCGTGGTTCAGGGCGCTGAGCCGCTTTTCTTCCTCGACTACTATGCGACCGGCAAACTGGACGTCGATACGGCGGCCAGCGTTATCAGCGGCATCGCCGAAGGCTGCCTGCAGTCAGGCTGCGCGCTGGTTGGCGGCGAAACCGCAGAAATGCCCGGCATGTACCATGGCGATGATTATGACGTCGCGGGCTTCTGCGTCGGGGTTGTAGAAAAATCAGAAATTATCGACGGCAGCAAAGTTGCCGACGGCGACGTGCTGGTCGCGCTGGGCTCCAGCGGCCCGCACTCCAACGGCTACTCGCTGGTGCGTAAAATTATTGAAGTCAGCGGCGTCGACCCGCAGACCACCGACCTGAACGGTGCGTCACTGGCCGACCATCTGCTGGCGCCGACCCGCATCTACGTAAAATCGGTGCTGGACCTGATCGCTAACGTCGAAGTTCACGCGATTGCTCACCTGACTGGCGGCGGCTTCTGGGAAAATATCCCGCGCGTACTGCCGGATAACACCCAGGCAGTGATCGACGAGTCCTCCTGGCAGTGGCCGGAAGTCTTCAAATGGCTGCAAACTGCTGGCAACGTCAGCAGCCACGAAATGTATCGGACCTTCAACTGCGGCGTCGGCATGGTCATCGCGCTGCCGCCGGAAGCCGTCGATAGCGCCCTCGCTCTGCTGAACGAAAAAGGTGAAAACGTGTGGAAAATAGGCTATATCAAAGCCTCTGATTCCGAACAGCGTGTGGTCATTGAATGAAAAACATCGTGGTGCTGATTTCCGGTAGCGGCAGTAACCTGCAGGCAATGATTGACGCCTGCGCGCGGAAACAGATCGGCGGCACCCTGCGAGCGGTATTTAGCAACAAGGCCGATGCTTTCGGCCTTGAACGCGCGCGTGAGGCCGGTATTCCGACCCATGCGCTCACCGCCAGCCAGTTCGCCAATCGTGAAGCGTTCGATCGCGAGCTGATGCACGAGATCGACGCCTACGCGCCGGATGTAGTGGTGCTTGCGGGCTACATGCGCATTCTGAGTCCGGCGTTTGTCGCCCACTACCAGGGGCGGCTGCTGAATATCCACCCTTCCCTGCTGCCTAAATATCCCGGGCTGCATACCCATCGCCAGGTGCTGGAAAACGGCGATGAGGAGCACGGAACCTCGGTGCATTTCGTCACCGATGAGCTGGACGGCGGCCCGGTTATTCTGCAGGCCAAAGTTCCGGTTTTCGCCGGCGATAGCGAAGATGACGTTACCGCCCGCGTACAGGCTCAGGAACACGCCATTTACCCGCTCGTCGTCAGCTGGTTTGTCGACGGTCGTCTGCGCATGGAGGGCGGTCAGGCCTGGCTTGACGATGCGCCTCTGCCGCCGCAGGGATATGCGGCAGAAGAGTAATCGATAGCGCCTCTCACATCCGTCAGAGGCGTTTTTTTTTGCCCCCGCGGCCACCGCTTAGCGGCGCCAGAAGACCGGGCGACGGATGCCTTTTTGCGTCCGGCGTACGGCAGCAAGCATCAGAATCAGCGTTTTTTGCACACAGAATAAGCAAAGGAAAGCGACCGCCTTTTCTTCGCAGCGCGTTGAAAGAAAACTGTCATACTTCTTTGACATAGTTGGACATTCAATGGCAAAGCTCGCCATAATGAAAAAGCAACATCAATCAACCGGAGTGTGAGTTGTAATGGGCCAGGAAAAGCTATACATCGAGAAAGAACTCAGCTGGTTATCCTTTAATGAACGCGTACTTCAGGAAGCCGCGGATAAGAGCAACCCGCTGATTGAGCGCATGCGTTTTTTGGGCATTTACTCCAACAACCTCGATGAATTTTATAAAGTGCGCTTCGCTGAACTTAAGCGCCGCATCATCATCAGTGAAGAGCAAGGTAGTACCGCCCATTCTCGCCACTTATTAGGTAAAATCCAGGCCCGGGTGCTGAAGGCCGACCAGGAGTTTGACAGCCTCTACAATGAGCTGCTGCTGGAGATGGCGCGAAATCAGATCTTCCTGATTAACGAACGCCAGCTGTCGGTCAACCAGCAGTCCTGGCTGCGCAACTACTTTAAGCAGTACCTGCGCCAGCACATCACCCCTATTTTGATTAACCGCGAAACGGACCTGATCCAGTTTTTGAAAGATGATTACACCTATCTGGCGGTGGAAATCATTCGCGGCGACACCATTAATTACGCCCTGCTGGAAATTCCGTCAGATAAAGTTCCGCGCTTTGTTAACCTGCCGCCGGAAGCCCCGCGCCGCCGCAAGCCAATGATCCTGCTTGATAACATTCTGCGCTACTGCCTGGATGATATCTTTAAAGGCTTCTTCGATTACGACTCGCTGAACGCCTACTCGATGAAAATGACCCGTGACGCAGAGTACGATCTGGTGCACGAGATGGAATCGAGCCTGATGGAGCTGATGTCCTCCAGCCTGAAACAGCGCCTCACCGCCGAGCCGGTACGCTTTGTTTATCAGCGCGACATGCCGGACACCATGGTTGAAATGCTGCGGGCCATGTTCTCGATTTCACGCTATGACTCGATGCTGCCGGGCGGCCGTTACCACAACTTTAAAGACTTTATCGGCTTCCCGAACGTCGGCAAAGCCAACCTGGTCAACAAGCCGCTGCCGCGCCTGCGCCACACCTGGTTTGATAAGTTCCGCAACGGTTTCGACGCCATTCGCGAACGCGACGTGCTGCTCTACTACCCGTACCACACCTTTGAGCACGTGCTGGAGCTGCTGCGCCAGGCCTCCTTCGACCCCAGCGTGCTGGCGATCAAAATCAATATCTACCGCGTCGCCAAAGACTCGCGGATCATTGACTCCATGATCCACGCCGCCCACAACGGTAAAAAAGTCACCGTGGTGGTCGAGTTGCAGGCGCGCTTTGACGAAGAGGCCAACATACATTGGGCGAAGCGCCTGACGGAAGCCGGCGTGCACGTTATCTTCTCCGCCCCTGGGCTGAAGATCCACGCCAAGCTGTTCCTGATTTCGCGTAAAGAGGGCGACGAGGTTGTGCGCTACGCCCATATCGGCACCGGTAACTTCAACGAAAAAACCGCGCGCCTGTATACCGACTACTCCCTGTTAACCGCCGATGCGCGAATTACCAATGAAGTTCGTCGCGTGTTCAACTTTATCGAAAACCCATATCGTCCGGTTAGCTTTGACTATCTGCTGGTGTCGCCGCAGAACTCGCGCCGCCTGCTGTATGAGATGATCGATCGCGAAATTGCTAACGCCCAGAACGGCCAGCCTTCCGGGATCACCCTTAAGCTGAACAACCTGGTCGATAAGGGCCTGGTTGACCGCCTCTACGCGGCCTCCAGCTCCGGCGTTGCCGTTAACCTGTTAATCCGTGGCATGTGCTCCCTGATCCCGGGTCTTGAGGGGATTAGCGACAACATTCGCGTTACCAGCATCGTCGACCGCTTCCTTGAGCACGACCGCGTCTATGTCTTTGAAAACGGTGGCGATAAGCAGGTCTGGCTCTCTTCCGCTGACTGGATGACGCGCAATATCGACTACCGTATCGAAGTCGCCGCGCCGCTGCTTGACCCGCGTCTGAAGCAGCGGGTGCTGGATATTTTTGACATCTTGTTCAACGACACGGTGAAAGCACGCTATCTTGATAAAGAACTGAGTAACAGCTACGTGCCGCGCGGCAACCGCCGTAAAGTTCGCGCTCAGATGGCGATCTATGACTATCTCAAATCACTCGAACAGCCCGATTAACCTATGCCTATAAACGAAAAAGCCCCTCGGCCCCAGGAGTTTGCTGCGGTCGACCTTGGTTCAAACAGTTTTCATATGGTGATCGCCCGTGTCGTCGACGGGGCAATGCAGATCATCGGTCGCCTTAAACAGCGGGTTCATCTGGCCGACGGCCTGGATGAAAACTCCGTGCTCAGCGAAGAGGCGATTGCGCGCGGGCTTAGCTGCCTGTCGCTGTTTGCCGAACGCCTGCAGGGCTTTGCGCCCGCCAGCGTCTGCATCGTTGGTACGCATACGCTACGCCAGGCGACGAACGCGGCCGAGTTTCTCAAGCGCGCGGAGCAGGTTATCCCCTATCCGATTGAGATAATCTCCGGTAACGAAGAGGCGCGCCTGATTTTTATGGGCGTTGAGCATACTCAGCCCGAGCGTGGCCGCAAGCTGGTGATTGATATCGGCGGCGGCTCAACCGAGCTGGTCATCGGCGAAGATTTCGAACCGCGGCTGGTCGAAAGCCGCAGAATGGGCTGCGTCAGCTTCTCGCAGATTTACTTCCCGGGCGGCATTATCAACAAAGAGAATTTCCAGCGCGCGCGCCTGTCGGCGGTGCAAAAGCTGGAAACCCTGGCGTGGCAGTTCCGCATCCAGGGCTGGACCGTGGCGCTGGGCGCTTCCGGAACCATTAAGGCCGCTCAGGAAGTGCTGATCGCCATGGGCGAGAAGGACGGCTTTATCACGCCTGAACGCCTTGAAATGCTGGTCGCCGAGCTGCTGAAGTATAAAAACTTCGACTCGCTTAGCCTGCCGGGCCTCTCTGAAGAGCGCAAAGCGGTATTTGCTCCAGGGCTGGCTATTCTGTGCGGCGTGTTCGATGCGCTGGCCATCAAAGAGCTGCGCCTGTCGGACGGGGCGCTGCGCGAAGGCGTGCTGTACGAGATGGAGGGCCGTTTCCGCCATCAGGATATCCGCAGCCGCACCGCGCAAAGCCTGGCCAACCAGTACAATATCGACCGCGAACAGGCGCGTCGGGTGCTGGAGACCACCACCCATATCTTTGAGCAGTGGCAGGATCAGAACCCTAAGCTGGATAACCCGAACCTCTCGGCGCTGCTGAAATGGGCGGTCATGCTGCACGAAGTGGGGCTGAATATTAACCACAGCGGTATGCATCGCCACTCCGCATATATTCTGCAGAACAGCGATTTGCCGGGCTTCAATCAGGAGCAGCAGATGCTGATGGCCACGCTGGTGCGCTATCACCGCAAGGCCATCAAGCTCGACGATTTGCCGCGCTTTACGCTGTTTAAGAAAAAGCAGTTCCTGCCGCTTATTCAGCTCTTACGCCTCGGCATTCTGCTCAACAACCAGCGCCAGGCGACGACAACGCCGCCGACGCTGACGCTGAAGACCGAAGCCAACCACTGGACGCTGGTGTTCCCGCACGACTGGTTTAGCCAAAATGCGCTGGTGCTGCTCGATCTGGAAAAAGAGCAGCAGTACTGGGAAGGCGTGCCAGACTGGCTGCTGAAGATTGCCGAAGAAGAGCCCGATAGCTAACAGGCCGGCCGGGCGCTCTGCGTCCGGCCTGTTTTACCCGTCAAACCGCCTTCGGCACGTCCAGGTTAGCCAGCGTCTCCAGCGGCACGGGCTCGCCAATCTCATAGCCCTGCATGTAGTCGATACCCAGCGACATCACCGCCTGACGAATCTCCTCCGTTTCAACGTACTCCGCCACTACCTGCATATTCTTCATCCGCGCCAGATGGCAAATCGAGGCCACCACCTGATAGTCGAGGCTGCTGGTGACCAAATTACGAATAAAGCTGCCGTCAATTTTCAGCAGGTCGACGTTGAGGCTTTTCAGCCGCGCGTAGCTGGCATAGCCGGTACCGAAATCATCGATCGCCACGCGGCAGCCCAGCGCCTGTAAATGGGCCAGCGTTTGTCGCGCCTGCTCCGGGTTGCTCAACGAGTGGTTTTCGGTCAGCTCGAATATCAGCTGCCAGGGCTCAACCCCGTAGCGCGCCAGCCGCTGCTCCACCTCCTGCGGGAACTGGCCGCGGCTCACCGATACCGGCGACAGATTCACCGCCAGCCGCAGGCCCGGAAGAGTATGCCGATGCTGGTTCATAAAGGAGAGCGTATTTTCCAGCACCCACAGATCGATCCGCGAAGCGAGGCCAAACTCGTGGGCGACCGGAAGGAAGCTATCCGGATTGATAATTTCGCCATTCTCGCCCACCATCCTCAGCAGCACTTCATGGTAGCTATCGCCGCGGATCCCGACTATCGGCTGCGCCATCAGGCGAAAACGGCCCAGCTCCAGCGCCTGCAGGATCTGGTTCATCATCGCCACCTTATCCTTTAGCCCATGCTGAACGTGGATCGCGCCCCGACGCTGCATATTTTCCGGGTGACCGCTGGTTAACGACATGTCGGCAATGGTATTTAGCTCGCCTAAGAGCAAATACAGATGCTTCACCGGCGAGCGCACGCTGCAGTAGCTCACGCCCACCGCGGGCTGCAGCGGCATCCCATCCCAGACAAAACGAAACTGCTTCAGGTGCTTATCCAGCGCGTCGATTCGCGCCTTGCGATCGTCGCAGTTCATGCGGATAACCAGGTCGTGCCCCGCAAGATGGTGAACGGCCTCATTCGGCTGCAGCAAGGCGCTAAGGTGTTCCGCCAGATTTTGCTTGTACTGAATGCGCAGCATAACCCCGTAGTGCCGCCCCAGCAGCTCCAGCTCCGGAATGCGCAAAAAGCACAGCACCGACCACGGCGAGCTTTCGAGGGCCCGGCTTAGCGCGCGTAAATTCGGCATATGCACCACCGGGTCGAGAAACGCCATTCGCCGCACGCGCGCGTGGATCAGCCGCTGCTGCGTCGCCAGCATGGCCATATAGGCAATAATAAACGAGGACACCAGGTAGCTGGATGAGGTGATAGCCAGCTGATTATTGTAGCCCATCGACAACGGCAAATAGCGGTAATGAAAATGGATAATAAGAATTAATACCGGGGTCCAGACCATCGCGATAAAGCGATAGCCAAAGCGCATCGCTCCCCACAGCATCACCGGCATAAGTAATGATAATGTATAATTTGTGCTAAATATCGTACTGGTATTACTCAAGGGTATTAATAATAGTACTAATAACATTAACAGCGTGAGCGCCCAGAAAACAAACTCCATCCGCTTTATTTTGGGGTCAATTTGCAGGCGAATTTGCGAAATAAATCCGCGTATATGTAATGGATTACGAATAATGCGCAGCAGGAAATAGCACAGCGGTACGCCGGTTAAACACCCGACCATCAGCGCCTGGAAAGTGATTAGCGATCGTAAACTAAAGGGGTCAATACCGATCAGGCCCGTGGCGCGAGGATGCAGGCCAAGGTACTCGGCAAACTGGGAAAGCACGAGGAATATCGCCGACGGCAGCAGCATTTGCCAGAACAGCCTCTGCGGCATCAGGCCGACGTTACCGTGCGAGATCTGCTGCCTGCGCGGGACAAAAATACGGTAGCCGCCCCAGCACAATACCACCGGGATCAGAAAGTGGAAGATAACGCCGACCGCCTCTTCCGGAGCCATATCACGGGCCACCGTGCACCACAGCCCGATGATAATGCCGGGCAGCGCGTCCCAGCCAAAAAACAGCATCAGGCTCAATACCAGCGCCAGCGGTAAATAGTAAAGAGGCACTTCATTACCGTTCAGCTCAGCGTAGGTATCTGTCCATCTCGCCAGGGGAAGTAAGAGAGTGGGTAACACCAGCGGCAGCGCCCACCACTTGTCCCGATATTGTCTGTACAGATTAATTATGCTCATAGATGCTCTACGATAACCCAAACTCCAGCAGGGTATATTCAGGCAGGCATCCAACCCAACCATCTCAACCGCGTAAGGAATAATGACGCGGAACTGGCTGGAGATTCTAGTTATCAACGAAAACAGACTGTTGATATAAATCAAGAAATCATTTAGCTAATATTAATAAAGCTTATTTTTTTGCCAATGGCCGTTGGAAAAAGAAACCATGTAAATGCAATGATTATGTTATATAACATTAAGTAATGCTTTGGCCGCGGCACTTTTACATCCTCATCAATTGACCCCGCCCCTTTCCTGTGCCTTAATACGCCTAACGCCCATGTTATGGGTATACTTTAAGGAACCTTTTGTGAGTCAGGCACCCAGTATGCGTAAACGACATCGATTTAACCGTCGCATGACCCGTATCGTACTGCTTATCAGCTTTATCTTTTTCTTTGGACGTTTCGTCTACTCCTCTATCGGTGCCTGGTACCATCATCAGGACAAAAAAGAGTCGCAGCAAACCACCGCTCCGGTTGTCACGCCGACCCGAGAATAGCCTCGCCGTCACCAGCCGTTCGCCGTATCCGATGTCCGTTCAGCTTCCGAGTTGCCGCAGCAGGCGCAACATTTCGGCGATCCCTTTACTGAGGATTTTATCCTGACGCATCACCACGCCAAGCTGGCGATGAAGGTATGGCGTCAACGAGTGAACGCTTAGCCCGCGACGATCCTCGGCGGCGTCCACCGCCATACGCGGCACGATGCTGTAGCCCAGCCCGGCGCGCACCATGCGCTTGATCGCCTCGATACTCCCAAGCTGCATCACCGGCGCAATCGCCAGGCCTGCGGCATGAAACCAGCCGTCAATCAGCGCCCGGGTGCCGCTTCCTGCCTCAAAGGCAATCAGCGGCAGGGCCTGCAGAACGTCCGGCGTAAGCCGCGGCGGCGGCAGGCCGTCGCTGGTAAAAATAAACACAAACTCCTCATCGATAATCGGGGTGACCGCCAGGCAACGCCCGTTCGCCGGCAGCGTCACCAGCCCAAGATCGAGCCGGTTTTCTTCCACCGCCCGGACAATATCGAGAGTATTTCCGGTGGTCACGCCCACCGTCAACAGCGGGTGGCCCTCGCGCAGCTGCTGCAGGATCGGGGGTAAAAGATGAATACAGGCCGTCGCCCCGGTACCGAGGGCAATCGCGCCGCTGACCTCATGGCTAAACTCGCCGACCGACCGCAGCGCTGCGCTGACCGCCTGCTCTATATGTTCGCCGTGGGCCAGCAGCGCCAGGCCGGCCGCCGTCGCCTTCACGCCTCGCCCGGTGCGCTCCACCAGCCGGGCCTGAAGAAACTGCTCCAGCTG
>NZ_JAQGFU010000063.1:0-22887 GCF_030078455.1 Klebsiella sp. Ech2A
GCGGATGCTGGTAGAGTTTGCCGTCGAGCAGCTCCAGCTCCCGCAGGCAGGTCATCTGGTGGATCCAGCCGTGGGCGAGGGTCGGCTGGCGCATCTCTTCGCCGTCCGGAACCCCCATCCAGCCGACCAGCAGCCGCCGGCCGTCGGCGGTCAGCATGGTCTGCGGGGCGTAAAATTCGAAGCCGGCATCGAGCTCATAAAGCGCGCCGTGGTCAAAGCGGGCGCTGGCGTAGTCGAAGCGTCCCGCCGTCCACACGGCGGGATAGGTATTGAGGTAGCGATCGGCCTCGCGGGCGATGCCCTGGGGGCAGCAGATCAGGATATGCCGGTCGGCAAGTGGGAAGAGATCCGGACACTCCCACATATAGCCGGCGTCGCGCAGGCCGTTGAGGTCGCTGCCGGCAATTTCGCCTTCCGCCTCCCACTGGTGCAGATCCGCGGAGCTGAACAGCAGCACCTTACCGCGCTTTTGCAGATCCTGGGCGCCGAGGACCATGAACCAGCGGCCCTCATGCTGCCAGACCTTCGGGTCGCGGACGTGGCCGGTGTAGCCCTTCGGCAGCGCCAGCACCGGGCCGGTTTTGCTAAAGGTGCCATCGCTATTTTCCGTCGCCAGGCACTGCCACGCGGTTCTGCCGCCGTCTTCAAACTTCACGTTGCCGGTATAGCACAGGGTCAATTTGCCGTCGTTATCGACGGCGCTCCCCGAGTAGCAGCCGCTGCGGTCGTACTCTTCGTCCGGCATCAGCGCGATCGGCTCATGCTGCCAGTGCAGCAGGTCGGCGGAGCTCCAGTGCCCCCAGCACTTGAACTTATGATCGCAGGCTATCGGGTTCCACTGGTAAAACAGGTGATAGCGCCCGGCAAATTCGATAAAGCCGTTAGGATCGTTCATCAGGCCGGTGGTGGGGGCCAGGTGCCACTGCGGATAGTGGCTATCGCGCAGCGCGCGCGGCTGGCCCTGCATCACGGCGCGTAAAATTGCCGGCAAACGTGAAGGAAGTGACATTATTCAGCGTCCGTTTTGTATTTCAGCAGCAGGGAAACGGTAAAGGCTACGCCGAAGGCGATAACCATCCCGATAATATAGTTCAGCAGCGAACTGGCCTGCACGATAGCCATACCCGGGATCGCCGTCAGCCCGACCGCGGTCATGTAGACGTGCATCGATACTACCCACGCGCCGCCCGCCGCGCCGCCGATCAGGGCCGCGATAAACGGCTTGACGAAGCGCAGGTTAATACCGAATATCGCCGCTTCGGTGATCCCGAGCATCGCGGAAAAGGCCGATGGCAGGGTAATAGCTTTGATTTTGGCATCTTTGGTTTTAAACCAGACCGCCAGACAGGCGCCGCCCTGGGCGACGTTGGCCATGGCCCAAATCGGCAGCAGGAAGTTGACGCCGATCGACGGGTTGCCCAGCAGTCCGGCCTCAATGGCGTGGAAGCTGTGGTGAATACCGGTGATCACGATAACCGAGTAGAGGCCGCCGAACAGCAGCCCGGCCAGCCAGCCGGCGTGGGCGATCAGGGTGCTAAGAATAAACGAGATGCCGTCGCCCAGCGCGCGGCCGGCGGGGCCGATAATCAGCAGGGCGATAAAGCCGGAAATGATCACCGTCAGGAACGGCGTCAGGATCAGATCGAGGGCGTCAGGAATGACCCGGCGCAGCTGCTTCTCGACGATGCTCATAAACCACACCGCCAGCAGCACCGGGAATACCGTGCCCTGGTAGCCGATCATGGCGATTTCCAGACCGAAAAAGTTCATCGAATGGAAGCCGGCGGCCACGCCCCAGGCGTTGGTGAGCGCCGGGTGGGTTAAGATGCCGCCGAGGGTCGCACCGAGATAGGGGTTGCCGCCAAATTCGCGCGCGGCGGTGAAGCCAATCAGGATCGGCAGAATGATAAAGGCCGCCGAGCTGCACATATCGAGAATGATATAGATAGCGTTACTCGGATCGACCCAGCCGTAGGTTTTGACCATCCCCAGCAGGCCCATCAGCAGGCCGGAGGCGACGATAGCCGGAATAATAGGGACGAAGATATTCGACAGCAGGCGCGCAATGCGCTGGAACGGGTTGAGCTTTCTCGCCGCAATATTGGCGGCTTCCGACTTGCTGGACTCGCCGATCCCGGCGACCTGGATAAACGCGGCGTAGACTTTGTTGACGATGCCGGTGCCAAAGATAATCTGCATCTGACCGGCGTTATTAAAGCAGCCCTTAACCCCTTCGATTTCGCCGATGGCCTTCTTGTCGGCCAGCGAATCATCGACCAGCACCAGGCGCAGACGCGTGGCGCAGTGCGCGGCGCTGGCGATATTTTCCTTACCTCCCAACAGCGGAAGCAGCGAGCGGGAAATGTGTTCGAAATCCATAGTACCCTCTGAATGCATTATTATTTGTTGGTTTTATTTCCGCGGCAGCAGAGGACTGATGCCGCGGTTTTAAGCTGGTTTCAGACCCTTGCCGTCAGAACCAGGTTTCCATTTGCATACCGAACGACCATTCGCCGCCCGATTTAAAACCGCTGCTGCCTAAAGCGTCATCGCTGGCGTAGTTATCCAGCTTTTTGCTCCAGTCCATCCACGAGGTGTAGAGACGGATCTCCGGACGGCTGAAGAAATCACCGATGCTGCCGACCTTAAAGGTCGGTGCGAAGGTGAGTTTATAGAAGCTGCCGTTCACCGCATGACGGTCGTTATAGCCCTCGGGTTTGAGATCCATATATTGGTAGCTGCCTTCGTAAGCGAGCGCGAAGTTCTGGTTGATCTCCTGAATCAGACGCATGTTGAGGGTCGCCCACTGGTAGCTGTCGCCATCGACATAGCGGTCTTTACTGCTCTGCGCCAGTACCGCCGGGGCGATAAACCAGTTCTTGCTGAGCGGCGTGGTGCCGTAGCTGGCGAAGCGCCAGGTATTGGCTCCCGGACGCAGCGCGCCGTCGGAACCGATGCCTTTCACTTCTGCGCCCAGGCCGTGGCCGTAGAGCAGGGCCGTTTTGCTGCTCCCTTCCCGCAGGCCGTAAAAACTGTCGTTGTGCAAACCGAGTAGCGTATGTACCCCGGTATTTGCCGCATCGCCTTTGACCAGATTGCCGTTGGTATCTTTACGATCGTCATTATCTTTCGCCCGCATCCCGCTGACCATCACCTGCACCGGGCCGATGAAGTGGTTCATGCTGAGGATGTAGTTCTGCACGCTATTGCTCGAATCATCAATATCGCCGAAGTTGCGTCCGTAGAGAGAGAAGTTACTCCGCAGGCTGTCGTTCCACTTCACGTCATAAATACCGCCGCCGGTACCCGCGAGGAAGACCACGTCGGAATCGACCCAGTGAATATCGAAGTTATCACGGTCGAAGCGTTTACCGGCCCACAGGGTGGAACCTTTAAACGCACCTTCGAAGGTCGGCAGGTTGCCCAGCTCGACGAAGGCCTGACGAACGTTCAAATCGCTGGTGCTTGCCGTCCAGTCGTTGTAGGTGGTTTGTCCGTCGGCCACCATCACTTTGAAGCGGGTCGTCGCGCCGTTATCCAGGGTCTGCTTATGTTCAAGATTCATTTCAACATAGGTGTCGGCCTGGTTCCCCAGGCGGCCGATAGCGCCACCGGTTTCCCCCGCAGGCGTCATATAGGCGCCGGATTTCGTACTGGAGGCTGAGTCGTTCATGATTACGCCGGAGCGGGCGTAGCCGTGGAACTCAAAGCCGCTCTTTTCATCGGCTTTCTTCTCCAGCTGGGCGGTGCGCTGGGCCACCTGCTGGGTGTTGTCCTGGGTTTTCTGCTGCTGCGTGGTGAGCTGCTCAACTTTCTTCTCGGCCGAGTCGGCGCGGTTTTCCGCGGTCTGCGCCCGGTTTTCCGCATCCTGCAGGCGTTTTTCCAGGGCTATCAGGCGGGCTTCGATGGTGCTTAAATCCGTTTGCGCATGGACCGAACCGGCTCCGGTTAGCAAAGCGATAAGGACGGCAAGTGTGCTTTTTTTATACATGCTGTTCGCATCCCAAAAGTGAAATTGAATGATGTGTTGTTTTTGCTAAACCGGTTTAATTCATATGTTAAACGCGACAAGTAACATAGCGAAATGAATTTTGCTAAACCGATTTAATAATTGTGACGGAGGCAACAAAGCGGGCCGTTGAGGACGGCCCGCGGGGGATCAAAACTGGCGATTGAGATCGTGCTGCCAGGGGAGGGCGGTCATGGCGCCTTTGGCGGTGGTTGCCAGCGCGCCGCAGGTTTGCGCCAGCTGCAGCGCGGGCTCCAGCGACGCCAGGTCGGCCGGTATGCCGTTGGCGGCGAGGCCGGAGAGCAGCCCGGCGACGAAGGCGTCGCCCGCGCCGGTGGTATCGACGCTGACCACCGGCTTTGCCGCAAAGTGGATCGTCTGCTGCTGGAAGGCCGCCAGCACGCCGGCTTTTCCCTGGGTGACCAGCAGCAGCTCCGGCCGGTAGCGCTGGGTTAAGATGGCGATACCCTGCGCCAGATCGCTGCTGCCGCTGATAAAGACCAGCTCCTCCTCAGAGAGCTTCACCACGTTGGCAAGCGACAGCGCCCTGTCGAGACAGGCCTGCAGCAGCGCCGGGTCCTGCCACAGGTCCTCGCGAATATTGGGGTCGAAGCTTACCCAGCCGCCGACGCTTTTGATCTGCTCCATCGCCGCGAAGGTGGTACTCCGGCTAGGCTCAGCGCTGAGGGCAATAGAGCAGACGTGGAGCCACTGGCGGGGCGCGAAGGCCGGGAGATCCTCCGGCTGCAAAAAGAGGTCGGCGCTGGGACGCACCATAAAGGTAAAGGTGCGCTCACCGTGGCTGTCGAGGTCGACCACCACGGTTGAGGTTCTCTGCTGCGGATCGAGGCGCATATGGCTCACATCAACCCGCTCCTGACTTAGCGTCTGGTGCATAAAGCGGCCGAAGGGATCGTCGCCGACGCGACCGATAAATCCGCTCTCTCCGCCGAGGCGGGCAACGCCTACCGCGACGTTGGCCGGCGCGCCGCCGGGACACTGCAGCAGCCGCCCTCCGCTCTCCGGCAGCAGGTCCACTACCGCATCTCCGACCACCCAAACTTTTGCGTTCATGCTTATTCCACCTCGTTGCTAAACTATATTAAACCGGTTTAGCTTTATTAAAGCATAGCCCCGTGCAGATCGAAACGCCGTGATGCCTAAAGTGGGAGACAGGGCAAAAAAACGCGGCCCGAGGATTGACGCCGCAAACCGGCCGCCGATCGCGACGGGGCCCGGCGGGAATATGCCCGTTTTGCGATCGGTGATGAAAAGAGCGCCTTTTCCGCGCGAATGGCCGATACCCGTCATCGGAGGTGGAAAGCGGGCGAAGCCGCGGTAGCGGCGGCAAAAGAGAACGCTGTTCAGGCGCGCAATGCCCTGCACTCGGCAGTTCGCGGGGAAAATACCCGGATTGCCTCGTTATCTATCTCGAACGCTTATTCCCGCACCAGGCCGGCGCTGCGCAAGGCCATCGGCGCCTACGCCGGCACCGCGCTGCCGACCAGTCCGTCAATAATCACCTGCATGATCCCCTGCGAGCAGGGCTCAATGCGTCCCCGCACGCCGTACACCTCGGCTAAGATCTCCGGCGTAATCACCTGCGACGGCGCCCCCTCGGCCAGCAGACGTCCCTCTTTTAGCATCAGCACGCGATCGGCATGGCGCAGGGCGATATTAATGTCATGCACCACCACCAGGGTGACGATATTGCGCTTTCGGGTCTCCCTGCGCACCAGATCCATCACGTGGAACTGGTAGTTCAAATCCAGCGCGCTGAGCGGCTCATCGAGCAGCAGCAGCGCCGGCTGGCGGATAAGCGACTGCGCCAGGCCGACGAGCTGCTTTTGCCCGCCGGAAAGCCGGTCGAGGTAGCTGAGCGCCAGATGTTCAATGCCAAGCTGGCGCAGCAGGGACATCACCTGCTGCTGGCTTTGCGCGTCGTGCACGCCGCCGGCCGCGCGCTGGGCGACGATAATCGACTCCAGCACGTGCAGATGGACCCCCGCCGGCAGCGTTTGCGGCAGATAGACCACCTTTTCCGCCCGCCGGGCAAACGGCAGCGCCAGCAGGTTTTCCCCGTCAAGCGACAGCTCTCCCGTCGAGGGGCCCAGGCCGGCCATCGCCCGCATCAGGGTCGATTTTCCGCTGCCGTTGGGGCCCAGCAGGGCGGTGATTTCACCGCGCGGCAGCCGCGGTACCGTCAGGTCGCGGATCACCTGGCGCTTAGGATAGCCGGCGCTAAAGCGCGACAGCGCCAGCCCCGTAGAGATGTGCGGATTCATACGTTCCCCCGGTGGCGCAGAATGATGCTCAGAAAGAACGGAACGCCAACCAGCGAGGTGACGATCCCGACCGGAATAATGGCGCCGGGGATTAGATTCTTCGACGCCACGGAGGCCAGCGACAGCACCAGCGCGCCGATCAGGGCGCTGGCAGGGAGGTAAAAGCGGTGATCTTCGCCGAAAATCAGGCGTGCTATATGCGGAGCGACCAGGCCGATAAAGCCAATCGGGCCGACGAAGGCCACCGAAATCGCCGACAGGATGCTGATCCGCAGCAGGGTGGTTAAGCGCAGGCGACGCACGTTAATCCCGAAGCTCATGGCCCGATCTTCTCCGAGGCGCAGCGCCGTCAGCTTCCATGAGCTCAGCATTGATAGCGGCATCACTACCGCCAGCACCGCCAGCAGGATACCTACCTTCTGCCACGAGGCGCGGTCAATGCTGCCCATGGTCCAGAACACCAGCCCCTGCAGCGTGTCTTCGTTGGCGACAAACTGCAGCATGGAGACCAGCGCGTTGAAGGTAAAGACCAGCGCGATGCCGAACAGGATCACCCCGGAGGAGGCCACCTGGGTCCAGCGGGTAATGCCGTCCAGCAGCAGGGCGGCCAGCAGAGCGAAGATAAAGGCGTTGGCCGAGATAAACCACTGGCTGGGGATCCCCGGAATACCGATCCCCAGCACGATGGCCAGCGCCGCGCCGAAGGCCGCCGCCGAGGAGACGCCGAGGGTAAAGGGGCTGGCCAGCGGATTGTTGAGGATGGTCTGCATCTCCGCCCCGGCGAGGCCGAGCGCGAGGCCAACAATAATCGCCATCAGGGCGTACGGCAGGCGGATGTCCCAGACGATAACCCGCGTTCCGGCGCTGGCGCTGGCCGGATCGATCAGGGTTTGCCACAGCGTCTGCAGCGGCATCCCGGACGGACCCATCATAAAATCGAGCAGCAGAGAGGTGACGATCAGCACCGCCAGCAGCAGCATAAAAGCGATGCGGCGGCGGACGATCCGGCGGTAGCTGGCCGTCACCTCCTCCCCGGCCCCGAGGGCGCCGAGGGCGGATTCAGTCGTCGAGCTCATGGGCGCTTACTCACCTTGTTTCCAGGAAAAGACGAAGGGCAGGTCTGGCAGGGTGGTGAAATGGCGCACGATATAGCGGTAGCTGTCATCCGGGCTGAGGCTGCTAAAGGTCTGCGGATAGATATCTTTCGCCAGATACTCCATACCGACGATATTCCACGGATGGTTGTAAAAGTGGTGATAAATCCCGTAGGCCCGCCCGGCCTTCACCGGCGGGATGGCGCTGACGCCGGTCCGCGAGAGCAGAACCTGAGCCTGGGCGTTCACCTCCTGCTGGTTAACCCGGTAGCCCAGCGGCAGAACCTGGCTGTTGCCGCGTTTCGAGCCGGTCATGATGTAGGCGTCGGGCTTCATGCTAATCACCTTCTCCAGCGCCACAAAGCCGGAGGCGCCTGGCAGCACCTGCGCGCCGATGTTATTGGCCCCGACCGCTTCAACCAGCCCGCCCCAGCCGCTATGTCCGTGGGTAAAGCAGCAGGCGTCGCTGTTGCCCGCCAGCGCCTCGACGAAGACGTTCGCCTTCGGCGCGATGGCGGCGGTTTTCTGGCGAATGGCCTGCAGCTGCTGGCGATAGTAGTCGGTATAGGCTTTGGCGTTGCTTTCGCGGTTAAGCACCTGGCCCAGCAGGTCGACGCTCGGGGCGGTATCCTTCGCCGGATTCACCTCGTAATCGACAAACAGCACCGGAATATTAAGCGCGCCGAGCTTGCTGATAATGCCGCTCTCTTCCAGCGCCGGCTTCGCGCGCAGCTGGGCAATCATCAGGTCCGGCTGGCGGGAAATCACGCTTTCAAGGTCAATATTGCCCTTATCGCTAAAGCCCATATCCAGAATGCTCGCCGACTGCGGCCACTTCTGCTGCAGCATCTTCCAGGTTTCAACATCCTGTTTTTTCGCCAGATTATTCCAGGCAACCAGCCGCTTAAAGGGGTTGTCGCGGTCGAGAAGCGCCAGCGCCATAATATCCCGGCCGTCCTGCAGGATGATGCGCTGCGGCTCGTGCTGGAGAGTAATGCTGCGGCCGTCGAGGTCGGTCACGGTGAGCGGGTACTGGGTGGCATAGCCGGACAGCGGGGCGGAGATGAGCGCAGTAAGAATAAGCGAACTTACTGATTTTATTGCCATAATATGAGTTCCGTTTGCTAATTATAAATATAATGATTTTGATAATTATTCTTGTGTGAAAATAAACGGCAGATATATGAAACGTCGATTTCATAGAATGTAACAACTTTGCTGGAGCTTATAAGAACGGTCGCCACCCGCAGTTAACTGCCTAAAAAACAGGCAGTCAGCGTTAAGAGCAGTTTTAAGAACTATCCCTAAAGCCAAACGGCAGAATCTTGTGCCATGCTGAATGCGACTCATAACACTAAGCACGTTAGAGAGGAAATTATGAAAAAGGCAATGATTGCGTTATCTGCGATTCTGGTAGCAGCCCCCGTTTTTGCTGCAACCACCACCACACACGCTACTGATGAAACCGTCGCGGCGGCCCATGAAGGGGCTAACACGGCGAAGGAAAAGCTGCATAAGGCCCAGAATGAAGGCGATGAGCTGAAGCTTAAGTCCAAACATGCGGCGGAAGGCAAAAGCGATAGCCTGGGCAGCAAGGTCAGCGAAGGCACGCAGAAAACCTGGAACAAGACCAAAGAAGGTACCGAGAAGGGTTGGGACAAGACCAAAGAAGGGACTGAAAAAGGCTGGAATAAAACCAAAGCCGCCACCGAGAAAGGCTGGGATAAAACCAAGCAGGGTGCGGAAGATTTAAAAAAGAAAGTCACTGAGTAATCACTGACCGTTCTGCATAAAAGGGCCGCGCAAGCGGCCTTTTTTATTGGGTTCTTGCAGACGCCATATCCGCCAGATTATTAAGATTACCGCCCGCGACAATATGCCAGGAATACTCCTGGTTATCCCGATGCTCACCGTTTCTCCACATTCCGTCGGTAAAAAGGAAATAAATCAGGAGGTGGACAATGAAAAAGATTATTACTCTGGCAGTTATTTTATCCTGCACGCTCACGTCGCTGGCCTACGCCGACGGCCCGAATGGCGGCAACGGTCCCGGCCAGCAGCAGGTCTGGCAAAATGAGTCCGGGCATGGAAAAGGCGACGGCAATCGCCAGCAGGGGCCCGGCAACGGGCCGCAGGGAAACCAGGCGAACGCCCATCAGGATAATGGCAATAATCGCGGACCGAATCGCGGCGAGGAGGGGCGCGACGGCGCTTCGCAGCAGCATCGTCAGGATCGCCACGAGCAGGAGCATTTCGCCTGGAACGGCCATGACTTCCGCAAAGGCCAGCCCGCGCCTGAGCGCTATCGCGGCAGCGCGTACCGGATTAATAACTGGAACGATCGCGGCCTGCCGGCGCCTCCTCAGGGGCAGCACTGGTCCTATATCGACGGCAACTACGTTCTGATCGCGGCGGCGACCGGGATCATCACCTCCATTCTGGTGAATGGTCTTCTCAACAACTAGCCGCTAGCCCGCGGCATCCCGGAGCGGTACTGCGTACCGCTCCGGGAGCGCTCATCGCCGAGCCAGGACCGAAGCGGTTTCCCAATTTCCAATCCCAATTTCCAATTCGCATGGCTTCAGGCATGCGGCCTGTTTTCTCTTTAGCTCATCATCCGGCCACCAGCCGTAGCCGTTCATCACCGCCTCTGGTCATAAAATTGTCGCGCGGCGCTTTATCATAGAAGGCCTGGATGGTTCGCCGCTGCTTTCTGTGAAAGCTAAACAGCCTGCCCGCCGGCGCGCATTTTTAATCCGCCAGGCGCCGGCGTATTTCCCCGGCACCGTTGATAAGGCGCTGAATAATCATTAGTAAATAAGATGATGGCTCCCTCAGGAATTAGAAATGCTGCTTGCAATAACCGCTTATCCAGATAAGTTATTCACTCTGAGTATATTCTTCATCCTTCAGGCTGCGGCGCCGTCGGAACCTGAATTATTGAAGATATCCTGACCCAATGAATTTTGCTCTGCAGCGCGGCGAACGCCCTGGCGTTTACCCGGATTAGCGGCCGTACACCGCGCCCGACGGGGCGAAAACGGCAAGCGGCCGGACTATTGCCAACGCGGATGCAGGCACAATGACGGCGGGTATATCTTATTTCCCGGAGACCGGCATGACCGATTTTGTAATTCCAGAAATTAAAGCAGCTGAAGATGAAATGATTGCGATCCGTCATTATTTACATGCCAATCCGGAATTAAGCCTCGAAGAGTTTAATACCAGCGAGCTGGTGGCCGGAAAGCTGGCGGAGTGGGGCTATCAGGTAACCCGCGAGCTGGGAAAAACCGGGCTGGTCGGTTCATTGCGCAAGGGCGATTCGCCGCGCACCATCGGGCTGCGCGCCGATATGGACGCGCTGCCGATTGTTGAAACCACCGACCTGCCCTGGGCCAGCACCGTGGCGGGAAAAATGCACGCCTGCGGCCATGACGGCCACACCACCATCCTGCTGGCGGCGGCGAAGTATATCGCTTCTCCGGCCTGCGAATTTAACGGCACCGTACACCTTATTTTCCAGCCCGCGGAAGAGGCCATCGGCGGGGCGGATTTAATGATTAAAGACGGGCTGTTCGATCGCTTCCCCTGCGAGCGCATCTTTGCGCTGCACAACATGCCGGGACTGCCGGTCGGCAAGCTCGGCTTTTATGCCGGCAACTTTATGGCCTCGGCGGATACGGTCAAAATCACCGTTCACGGCTACGGCGGCCACGGCGCTCACCCTGACCGCGCGGTTGACCCCATCCTGGCCGGCGCGGCGCTGGTGATGGCCCTGCAGAGCATCGTCGCGCGCAACGTGCCGCCGGGAGAAACCGCCGTTGTCACCGTCGGCACCTTCCAGTCGGGCATCGCCTCCAACGTCATTCCTGAAAGCGCGGTGATGGAGCTGACCGTACGGGCGATGAAGCCCGAGGTCCGCGATCTGCTGATTAAACGCATCCACGAAATTACCGAGTTCACCACCAAAAGCTACGGTGCAACCAGCGAGATCGAGGTTTACGACTCCTATCCGGTGCTGACCAACAGCGAGGAGGAGACGGCGTTTGCCAGGGCGCTGGCGCTGGAGGTCTTCGGCAGCGAGAAGGTGCTGCCGTCGATCGCGCCGATGAACGCCAGCGAAGATTTTGCCTTTATGCTGCAGGCGCGTCCGGGCTGCTACTTCCTGCTGGGCAACGGCGAGAAGGGCGGCAAGGGCAGCTGCATGGTGCATAACCCAGGCTACGACTTTAATGATGACATTATTAGCACCGGCGCGACGCTTTTCGCCCGGTTAGTTGAAACGCACTGCCGCTGATCTCTGGAGCTCGTAAATAATGAAAAAATCACTTCTGCTGTGGGTTGCGCTGATGGCCTCAACGTCGGCGCTGGCCGCGGAAAATAAGGAAATTCGCTTTGGCGTCGATCCGACTTTTGCGCCGTTTGAATGGAAGGATCCGCAGGGCAAGCTGGCGGGTTTCGATATTGATTTAGGCAACGCCATCTGCCAGCAGCTGCAGGCCAAATGCGTGTGGGTGGAAAGCAACTTCGACGGCATCATTCCGGCGCTGAAGGCGCGTAAGTTTGACGCCATTCTCTCCGGTATGTATATGACCGAGAAGCGTAAAGAGCAGATTGGCTTTAGCGACAAGCTCTACAACGGCCCGGTGTTCCTCGTGGCGCGCAAAAATACGCTGAGCGGCAATACGCCGGAGCAGCTGAAGGGCAAAACCATCGGCGTGGAGCAGGGCTCGGCGCAGGAAACCTACGTGAATCAGCACTGGCGTCCGGCGGGAATTAATATCGTGGCCTACCAGGGCGCCGACAGCGTGGTGCGGGATCTGGAGTCCGGGCGTATCGACGGCGCGGTGCTCTCAGGAATGATGGCGGACTACAGCTTCCTGCAGCAGCCGCAGGGCAAAGATTTCGCCTTCGTTGGCGGTCATCTGCAGGATGATAAGCTGTTTGGCGCCGGGGCGGCCATTGGCCTGCGCAAGGACGACGACGCCTTGCGTCAGGAGATTAACGGCGCGATTGCCAAAATTCTTGCCGACGGAACCTATAAAAAACTGGCCGGGAAATATTTTAGCTTTGACGTCTATTCCGGGACATAATGCGGTTATGCAGGCGGCGGGCACGGAAAGCCCGCCTCAGGCTTCCTTTCTCTACTATCATTTCTGACCCTGGCCCGATAACGCAGGACGCAGAATATAAACGAGACCCTCACTCATTCGAGTTGAACCAGGCCGGGCGCGGGCAACCTGAAGGACGACGGGTCAATAAGGAGTGAACGGCATGATGACACGTCCATTGGGCAAAACCGGATTTTCCATTGCGCCGCTGGTCTTTGGCGGTAACGTTTTCGGCTGGACCTGCGATGAAAAAACCAGTTTTGCCATTCTTGATGCTTTCGTTGACCACGGCTTTGACGCTATCGATACGGCGGACGTTTACTCCCGCTGGGCGGACGGCAATCAGGGCGGAGAGTCGGAAACGATAATCGGCCGCTGGCTGCAGGCGCGGCCGGGGATGCGCGATAGAGTCAAAATCTTCAGCAAGGTCGGCGCAGATATGGGGCCCGACGGGCAAAAAGGGCTGAGCAAAGCCTGGATCCAGCAGGCGGTAGAACGCTCCCTGCGCCGCCTGAATAGCGACTATATCGATCTCTATTTTGCCCACTGGCCGGATCCGCAAACTCCGCTGGCGGAAACCCTGGAAGCGTTCCAGGCCCTGCAGCAGGCGGGAAAAATCCGTGCGACCGGCGCGTCGAACCTCGACGCGCAGCAGCTGTCGGCGGCGCTGGAGGTGGCGCGCAAGGGCGGCCTGCCGGCCTGGCAGGTGCTGCAGCCGGAATATAATCTCTATCACCGCTCCGCCTTCGAAGGCGCACTCTGCGATCTCTGCATCAGCCGCGAGATTGGCGTGGTGACCTACTACAGCCTGGCCTCCGGCTTTTTAACCGGCAAATACCGCCAGCAGGCCGACCTGGCGCAGAGCCAGCGCGGCGGCGGCATCGCCAAATACCTCAATCCGCGCGGGATGCGTATTCTCGATACCCTCGAAGAGGTTGCCGGGCAGCACAACGCTAAGCCGGCGGAGGTGGCCCTCGCCTGGCTGATGAGCCGGGAAGGGGTGACCGCGCCGATCGCCAGCGCTACCGGCGTCGCCCAGGTTGAGAGCTTTGCCCGCGCCGCCGGGCTGACGCTCAACGCCGCGCAGCTGGCGCGGCTCGAGATCGCCAGCGCCTGATAGCCGCCTGCCGGAGCCGTCGGGCTCCGGCTTTTCCCGGCTAGCGGTGCGTGGTTACGTTCAGCACCTGCGCGCTGGCGCCGACCCGGCGGTCCCCTTTGGCGGCATGAAAGGCTCGGGCATCGGGCGCGAGTTTGGCAGCGCGTTTATTGATGATTACACTGAACTTAAATCCGTGATGGTGCGCTATTAATAGCCGACGGGCCTGACGAAATATACTCTTTAGGGTTTAACTCCTGTCGGAAATAAAATAATACTTTGGGTTAATATTTAAATCATCCTCCCTCCGGCCGCTAGCTAACAACTTAGTGGCCTTTTTATTTACCTCATATATGTGTGCCAGAGAATTCAGCGAAAACTTGTACAATAATAAGCGGATTAAAAATGGCCGCTTGTCCATTTCGGCGTTATGACTACCGGTTGCGGAATTATTCCTTTTGCTTATCGCTATTCGGCGAACTGTTGTTAATTAAACATTAATTAATAATTTTTAATTAACATTTGTTTTTTTATTTTTAGGAGGTCGCAGTGACTGCGCCATTAAAAAAAATTGTCATTGTCGGCGGCGGTGCCGGCGGTCTGGAGCTGGCCACGCAGCTGGGGCATAGGCTCGGTCGACGTAATAAGGCTCAGATTATCCTTGTCGATCGCAGCCACAGCCACCTGTGGAAGCCGCTGCTGCATGAGGTGGCGACCGGATCGCTGGATGCCGGCGTGGACGCCCTGAGCTTTATGGCGCATGCCAGTAAGCACTATTTTGAGTTCCAGCACGGTGCCGTTATCGATATTAATCGCGACGAGAAAACCCTCGTCCTGGCGGAGCTGCGCGATGAAAACGGCGAGCTGCTGGTTGCCGAACGCACCCTCGGCTGGGATACCTTAGCGATGGCGCTGGGCAGCACCTCCAACGACTTTAATACCCCCGGGGTAAAAGAGAACTGTATTTTTCTCGACAGCGCCGAGCAGGCAAAACGCTTCCATCAGCAGATGCTTAACCTGTTCCTCAGGCATTCGGCTAACCCGCAGAACCTCGGCAAGGTGAATATTGCGATTGTCGGCGGCGGGGCGACCGGCGTCGAGCTATCGGCCGAGCTGCACAATGCGGTGAAAGAGCTGCAGCGCTACGGCTATAAGCGTCTGACCAACGAGGCGCTGAACGTCAGCCTGGTTGAAGCCGGCGAGCGCATTCTGCCGGCGCTGCCGGAGCGCATCTCCCTGGCCGCGCGCGATGAGCTGACGAAGCTGGGCGTCAACGTGATGACCCAAACCCTGATTACCCGCGCCGACGAGCAGGGGCTGCATACCAAAGACGGCAGCGTGATTAGCGCGGATCTGATGGTGTGGGCGGCCGGCATCAAGGCGCCGGACTTTATGCGCGAAATTGCGGGCCTTGAGACCAACCGGATTAACCAGCTGGTCGTTGAGCCGACGCTGCAGACCACCCGCGATAGCCATATTTTTGCCTTCGGCGACTGCGCCGCTTGCCCGCGTCCGGAGGGGGGATTCATTCCTCCGCGCGGCCAGGCGGCTCACCAGATGGCCCTCTTCACGGCGAATAACATTATTGCGCAGCTGAAGGGCCGACCGCTGAAATCGTTCGTCTATCGCGACCGCGGCTCGCTGGTCTCGCTCTCAGGCTATACCACCCTCGGGTGCATTATGGGCCATCTGCCGGTGGGGCCGATGATGGTGGAGGGTAGGCTCGCGCGCCTGGTCTACGATTCGCTGTACCGCATGCATCAGGTGACGCTGCACGGCTACGTGAAAACCGGCCTGCTGATGCTCTCCGGCGGGATCAACCGCATCATTCGTCCGCACCTCAAGCTGCACTAAAGATGAGATAGCCTTCCCGGACGGCGGCGTCCGGGAAGGCGCAACGTCTCGCTCGCTGGCTGGCGACAAATCCCTCCGCGTATCATGTTCTAAAATCAGCAGATTATGGTTTTTACCCGCAGCGGAGGCGATTACGCTTGCCTGAATGTCGATAATGAGTATAGTTCTCATTCTTCTTTTTGTTTGCAGGCTAAGTAGGGAATGACCTGCGTTAGTGAGTCGCTCACAGGGAAACAGCGAAGGCGTGGGGTGGGGCTCGGTACGGCAAGGCTGAAGCAAACAATATCGGCCAGGAGCTACCATCAGGTCATTGATTATGTAAAGGATTCCTCCTGTGAAATACGCTATTCCGGCCCTCGCGCTGGCGATCTCTGCGGTCCTAAGCGGCTGCGCCGCTACCCATACTCCTCCCGTTGCTCAACCGGCTGTCGAAAGCGCCGCCGCTGCTACCGCGGCGCAGCCGCTGAAGCGCGAGCTGGCCGAAGGCCTCTATGAAATGGCGCTGAGCCCGAAAGGCGATGCGCTGTACGTTGCCAGCGCCGAAGGTTTTAAAGACGTGCAGGGCGGGGCGGTCTATAAGCTCGACCCGAAAACCCTGAAGACCATCGGCCTGAGCTACACCGACCTGAAAAACTTTGCCGTCCAGATATCGCCGGATGGCGCAACGCTGTTCGTCACCAACTCCCTTGACGGCGGCATCAGCGCCATTGACACCGCCACCGGCAAAGTCAAAAAGCGCCTGCTGTTTAGCGAGCGCAACGATAAAGGCCTGCCGTACGGCGCGCGCCAGATCCTGCTGCTGAACGACACTCTCTACGTGGGTGCGGTTGCCGACCCGGCGCAAATCTGGGTGGTTGACGCCAACACGCTGAAGCTGAAAACGCGGATTAAAAACACCGGCAAATGGATGACCGGCCTGCACTATTCCGCGCAAACCGGGCGCCTGTACGCGGCCAACGGCGGCGGAGAGATCCTCGTTATCAACCCGCGCAATAACCGCGTTGAGCAGCGCTGGAAGCCGCTGGGCGACAAGCCGGCGCTGCTGCTGAATATCGCCGAAGATAGCGAAACCGGCCGCCTGTTCGTCACCGATAACTCGAAAGCGAAAACCACCCTGGTGCTGGATATTCACAGCGGCAAGGTGATCAAGCAGCTCGACGTGGGCGACTCGCTGTCGGTGCTGTTCAACCCGAAACGCAACGAGATTTATATCTCCCAGCGCGAGTCCGGCAAGGTCATCAGCCTCGACGGCACCAGCTACGCGCAGAAGCGCGAGTGGGATATTCCGGCTAACCCCAACAGCCTGCTGCTCTCAGCCGACGGTCAAACGCTGTTTGTTACCGTCAAGCAGCCGTTTAATAAAGACCATTCGACCAAAGGTCCGGACAGCGTTGTCCGCATTGACCTGGCGAATCAATAACTAAAATTGGCCCGGCAGCGGGCCTTTTGTTTCACTTCTTATTCTCCTCCACGGGACACATTATGCACGTCACTCATACTTCATCCTTTCCGCTACGTAAAACGCTGCTGGCGCTAACGATTGGCGCCGTCGCCCAGGGCGCTGCGGCGGCGGACGACGCGGCCGGCAGCAAAAAAAACGAAGAGGTTATGGTCGTCCAGGCGAGCGAAGGCGGCGACTTTAAAGCCGGCGGCGATCTGGTGGTGCCGGCCTTCCTCGACGGGCAGATTGCCCACGGCGGCCGCCTCGGCATGCTCGGTGAACAAAAGGCGATGGACGTCCCCTTTAACGTCATCGGCTACACCGCTAAGCTAATTCAGGACCAGCAGGCGCGCACCATTGCCGACGTGGTCAGCAACGATGCCGGGATCCAGACGGTGCAGGGCTACGGCAACTTTGCCGAAACCTACCGCATTCGCGGCTTTAAGCTCGACGGCGACGACATGACCATGGGCGGCCTCGCCGGGGTGGTGCCGCGTCAGGTGATGGATACCCAGATGCTGGAGCGCGTGGAGGTCTTTAAGGGCGCCAACGGCCTGCTCAACGGCGCGGCCAGCAGCGGCGTCGGCGGGATGATCAACCTTGAGCCGAAGCGGGCTGAGGATATCCCAACCGCCAGAGTGGGCGTCGACTATACCTCCGATTCTCAGGTCGGCGGCAGCCTCGACCTCGGCCGTCGTTTTGGCGATGACAACCAGTTCGGCGCGCGCGTCAACCTGGTGCATCGCGAAGGCGAGGCGGCGGTGGAAAACGACCGCCGCCGCACGACGCTGGCCTCCCTGGGGCTGGACTACCGCAGCGATCGCTTCCGTTCATCGCTCGACTTTGGCTACCAGAAAAAAACCTTCCACGGCGGCGAGATGGGGGTGAATGTCAGCGGCGTCGACTTCGTGCCCGCGGTGCCGGATAACCGCAAAAACTACGGCCAGAAGTGGGGCTATAGCGATATCGAGAACGAATTCGGGATGGCGAAGGCGGAATACGATCTCAGCGACAGCTGGACGCTGTACGGCGCCCTCGGCGGCCAGCACGCGCACGAGACCGGCACCTACAGCACGGCTAAACTGCTGAATAAAAACGGCGACGCCACCGCCGGGCGCCTGGACACCAACCGGATTATCGACGCCTTCAGCGGCATGGGCGGCGTGCGCGGCAATTTCAACACCGGCGCGGTTTCCCATCAGATCAACGTCGGCTACTCGGCGCAGATCAAGCGCGATAAAACCGCGTGGCGGATGTCGACGAAAAACCCGGCCATCAATATTTATGACGGCCATGACGTGCCGATGCCGGATAACACCCTGTTTGGCGGCAACTACTTCGACCCCCTGACCACCTCGCGCAGCCGTACTCAGGGCTGGCTGCTGAGCGATACGCTGGGCTTCTTTAACGACAAGGTGCTGCTGACCGCCGCCGCCCGTCATCAGAAGGTGGTGGTGCGTAACTACAGCAATAAAACCGGCGTGGAGGACCCCGCTTCGCTTTATACCCAAAGCCGCTGGACGCCGACCGTGGGCCTCGTCTACAAGCCGTGGGAAACGCTGTCGCTGTACGCCAACCACACCGAAGCGCTGCAGCCGGGCAGCGTGGCGCCGAATACCGCCGCCAACGCCGGGCAGAGCACCGGGATCGCGCACTCGAAGCAGGATGAAGTGGGCGTGAAGGTTGACTACGGTACCGTCGGCGGGTCGCTGGCGCTGTTTCAAATCAAAAAGCCGAACGCGATTTCCGATGCGAACGGCTACTACGGGCTGGACGGCGAGCAGCGCAACCGTGGCGCCGAGCTGAACGTCTTCGGTGAGCCGATGCTGGGGCTGCGTCTCAACGGCAGCACGCAGTGGCTCGATCCCGAGCAGACCAAAACGGCTAAGGGCGTCAACGACGGGAAAGACGCGGTTGGCGTGGCGCGCTTCTATGCGGTGCTGGGGGCCGAGTATGATATCAAGCCGGTCGAGGGCCTGACGGCCACCGCGCGCGTGAACCACACCGGTTCGCAGTACGCCGATGCGGCGAATACGAAGAAGCTCGACAGCTATACCACCCTCGATCTGGGCGTGCGCTACCGCATGCGCCTCAACGCCGATCGTAACGAAATGGTCTGGCGCGCGGGGGTGACCAACGTCACCAACGAGAAGTACTGGTCCGGCGTCGATGATTCCGGCACCTACCTGTCGGTGGGCGATCCGCGCACCTTCCGCGTATCGATGAGCTACGATTTCTAAGGCCAAAGCGCGGGGGCGGGCCGGGACGGCTCGCCCCTCGTCGCCGGCAACAAACGCATCTGCGGCTTGAAGTCGGACGAGCATAAGTGTAAAAGGTGCCCCTTCACTAAAAATGACAGGGGATCGACGTGAAAGACGCGTCAACGCAGTCGGATACCGCAGAATACGGCGGCCCGACGCTTCATCGCGGTTTACAGAACCGACATATCCAGCTCATCGCCCTCGGCGGCGCTATCGGCACCGGCCTGTTTCTCGGCATTGGTCCGGCGATTCAAATGGCGGGACCGGCGGTCCTGATTGGCTACGCCATCGCCGGGATCATCGCCTTTCTGATCATGCGCCAGCTTGGCGAAATGGTCGTCGAAGAGCCCGTATCCGGCTCGTTTGCCCACTTTGCCTATAAATACTGGGGCCCGTTTGCCGGCTTTCTTTCCGGCTGGAACTACTGGGTGATGTTCGTGCTGGTGGGCATGGCGGAGCTGACTGCTGCCGGCATCTACATGCAGTACTGGCTGCCGGACGTGCCGACCTGGGTATGGGCCGCGGTGTTCTTTATTATCATCAACGCCGTTAACCTCGTGAACGTGCGCCTGTACGGCGAGGCGGAGTTCTGGTTCGCGCTGATTAAGGTGCTGGCGATTGTCGGGATGATCGGCTTCGGCCTGTGGATGCTGTTCGGCGGCCACGGCGGCAGCAGGGCGGGGTTCGATAACCTGTGGCGCCACGGCGGCTTTCTGGCCACCGGCTGGCACGGCCTGGTGATGTCGCTGGCGGTGATTATGTTCTCCTTTGGCGGCCTGGAGCTTATCGGCATCACCGCCGCGGAAGCGCAGAATCCTGAAAAGAGCATCCCGAAAGCGGTGAACCAGGTGGTCTACCGTATCCTGCTGTTCTATATCGGTTCGCTGGTGGTGCTGCTGGCGCTCTACCCGTGGGTGGACGTTAAATCTGACAGCAGCCCGTTCGTAATGATTTTTCATAATCTTGACAGCAACGTGGTGGCTTCCGCGCTTAACTTCGTCATCCTGGTGGCCTCGCTGTCGGTTTACAACAGCGGCGTCTATTCCAACAGCAGGATGCTGTTCGGCCTGTCGGTGCAGGGCAACGCGCCGAAGTTTCTCGCCCGGGTCAGCAAGCGCGGCGTGCCGGTCAACTCGCTGATCCTCTCCGGGGTGATCACCTCCCTGGTGGTGCTGCTCAACTACCTGCTGCCGCAAAAGGCGCTGGGTCTGCTGATGGCGCTGGTGGTGGCGACGCTGCTGCTGAACTGGATAATGATCTGCATGGCGCATCTGAAATTCCGCGCCGCGCAGCGTCGTAAGGGACGCGAGTCGAAGTTCAAAGCGCTGCTGGCGCCAGGCGGAAACTATCTCTGCATCGCCTTCCTGGGGCTGATTCTGGTGCTGATGTGCACGATCGACGGAATGCGCCTGTCGGCCGTTCTGCTGCCGGTGTGGATCCTGTTCCTGTTTGTGGTCTTCAAGCTGCTGCGCCGTCCGGTGTAACGCCCGCGGCTCCGTCGTCCGACGGAGCCGTAATCCTTTATTGTGATCTTCTTCGCGCTTAGCGCATTTGCTTAAGGATCTTCTTTTTGTAATCGATTACTTTGTTCATCGAGATACTTTGTAATCGATTACTTTTTGAGGGCGGTCAAAATGGTATCAACAGCGGAAGGTCGTGAAAGTGTTCGCGTGCAGCACCGGTTTCTGGTGCCGCGCCTGTCGTTAATGATGTTTATGCAGTTCTTTATCTGGGGGAGCTGGTCGGTCACCCTCGGCCTGGTGATGACGCGCTACGATATGGCGCTGCTGATCGGCGACGCGTTCTCCGCCGGGCCGATTGCCTCCATTTTATCGCCGTTTGTGCTGGGGATGCTGGTCGATCGCTTCTTCCCGTCGCAGAAGGTGATGGCGGTGATGCACCTGGCGGGGGCGGTGATTCTGTGGTTTGTCCCGCAGGCGCTGGTCGCGCAAAACGGCGCGCTGCTGATCGGCCTGCTGTTTGGCTATACGCTGTGCTATATGCCGACCCTGGCGCTGACCAATAATATCGCTTTCCACAGCCTGGCGAACGTCGATAAAACCTTTCCGGTGGTGCGCGTCTTCGGCACCATCGGCTGGATTATCGCCGGGATCTGCATCGGGGTGACCGGTATTTCCAACACCACCGCCATCTTCAGCCTTGCGGCGCTGTGCTCGGTGGCGCTGGCGCTCTACAGCCTGACGCTGCCCCATACGCCGGCGCCGGCGAAGGGGATGCCGGTAAAGCTGCGCGATTTGTTCTGTGCCGACGCCTTTGCGCTACTGAAAACGCGCCACTTCTTTATCTTCTGCCTGTGCGCCACGCTGATCTCCATTCCGCTGGGGACCTACTACGCCTACACCGCCTCATACCTGGCGGATGCCGGCGTGGCTGACGTCAGCACCGCGATGTCGTTCGGCCAGATGTCGGAAATCGTCTTTATGCTGGTGATCCCGCTGCTGTTCCGCCGCCTCGGGGTGAAATATATGCTGCTGGTGGGGATGCTGGCGTGGTTC
Organism: Klebsiella sp. Ech2A; assembly: GCF_030078455.1. Taxonomy (NCBI): domain Bacteria; kingdom Pseudomonadati; phylum Pseudomonadota; class Gammaproteobacteria; order Enterobacterales; family Enterobacteriaceae; genus Klebsiella; species Klebsiella sp. Ech2A. The sequence goes on from NZ_JAQGFU010000063.1 coordinate 21,668, forward strand.
GTCCGCTACGCCTTCTTTGCCCTCGGCGTCAGCGAAGAGGGGCGCTTCCTGCTTTATCTCGGCATCCTGCTGCACGGCGTGTGCTACGACTTTTTCTTCGTCGTCGGTTTTATCTATACCGACCGGGTGGCGGGGGAGAAGGTAAAAGGCCAGGCGCAGAGCATGATTGTGATGTTCACCTACGGCATCGGCATGCTGCTCGGTTCGCAAATCTCCGGCGCGCTGTATAACCAGCTGGTTGCCGGACAGGCCGTACCGGGGGCGTGGGTCACCTTCTGGTGGATCCCGGCGGTTGCGGCGGCGGTTATCGCACTGATTTTCCTTTTCTCTTTCCAGTATAACGAGAAAGAGCCGCGCTAATTTTTTCGGAGGTGGTGATGAGAACTATCAAGGGGCCGGGCATCTTTCTGGCGCAGTTTATCGGCACGCAGCCGTCGTTTAACACCCTAGACGGGCTGGCGGAGTGGGCCGCAGGGCTGGGCTATCGGGCGCTGCAGATCCCGTGCAACCATCCGGCTATCTTTGACCTCGAGCAGGCGGCGGCGAGCCAGACCTACTGCGACGAGGTTAAGGGACGGCTGGCGGCGCACGGGCTGGTGATTAGCGAGCTCTCTACGCATCTGGAGGGGCAGCTGGTGGCGGTACATCCGGCCTACGACGCGGCGTTTGACGGCTTTGCGCCCCCCGCGCTGCGCGGAAATCCGCAGGCGCGGCAGCGCTGGGCCTGCGAAAAGCTGCAGCAGGCGGCGATCGCCTCCGGGCGCTTAGGCCTGACGGCGCACGCCACCTTCTCCGGGGCGCTGGCGTGGCCCTATTTTTACCCCTGGCCGCCGCACAACCCGCAGCTGCTCGACGAGGCGTTTAGCGAGCTGGCCCGCCGCTGGCGGCCGATCCTCGACGGCTTTGACCAGCAGGGGGTGGATCTGTGCTACGAAATTCATCCCGGGGAAGATCTGCACGATGGCGTGACCTTCGAGCGTTTTCTGCAGCTGGTGGATAACCATCCGCGCTGCAATATGCTCTACGACCCCAGCCATCTGCATCTGCAGCAAATGGACTACCTGGCCTATATCGACATCTATCATCAGCGGATAAAAGCCTTCCACGTCAAGGACGCGGAGTTCCGCCGCGACGGCCGCTGCGGCGTTTACGGCGGCTACCAGAACTGGCTCCAGCGGGCGGGGCGCTTCCGCCCGCCGGGGGGCGGGGAGATCGATTTT